>NZ_DCLI01000070.1:0-90541 GCF_002320975.1 Clostridium sp. UBA1652 | reverse complement strand
TGAGCCGGTGGTACTTGACTTAGCAAAGAAAAAATGCATTAGGAAAATCTCTGTGATATAATTAAGAAAAAAAGCAGAGTAAGAGGAATTATGAAATTACAAAATAAAATCACTACCATGGTTATGATTATAATTATTTCTGTTGTATCTTTAGCGACCTTTATATCAGTATTTGAGATTAATAGAAAAATAAGAGAAAAAGTTGAAAATGGACTCATGGACATGGCGATAACGTTGTCAAAAAGTCCTGTACTAATTGATAATGTTGGAGAGCTAGGTGGAGAGTTAATAATAAATCCCTACGTAAATAATATTAGAGAAGAAGCAGGAATTACATTTATAACTGTCACTGACATGAATAGAGTGAGATATTCTCATCCGCATATTGAAAAAGTAGGTGGGCAGTTTTCAAATAGCACTATAGATAGAGCAATAAAGTATGGTGAAGTTTATGCTGATGAAGGAATTGGAACAATGGGAGCAACAGTTAAGGCTTTTTCGCCAATATTTAGAGGAGATAGACAAGTAGGTGTTGTTTGTGTTGGTACATTAAAAGTAAATATATTTGATGAATACATACAATTCTCAAAAAATCTTCTTCCATTTATAATACTTGTTGCTTTATTTGGGTTGTTTCTTGCTAAGTTTGTTGCCGTAAGTATAAAGAAAACAATATTTGGTTTAGAACCTGAAGAAATCTCCTTATTATTAAAGGAAAGAGAAGTAACTTTAAATAATATAACTGATGGAATCATCGCAGTAAATAAAGATGGCACAATATCATTAATCAACAATAAGGCTATGAAAATATTAGAGGTTCATCAAGATATCAAAAACATGAGTGTAGATAATTTAGATAACAATATAGGAGATACTTTGAGAACGTTATTAGATAAGGAAGAATCAATATTAAATCTAGAACAAACACTAAATAATAATACGAAAATTATAAGTAACTATTCAATAGTTAAAGACAACGAAACAACTGTAGGAGCAATTGTTTCATTTAAAAATATGATAGATGTAGAGGAGCTTGTTGAAGAACTTCAAGTTATTAAAAAGCTTAATTGGGATTTAAGAGCACAAAATCATGAGTTTATGAATAAACTTCATACTATTTTAGGGTTAATACACTTAGAAGCCTATGATGATGCAAAAGAATATATACTTAAAACCAGCAAAAAGCGAAATGAGGTAATGCTTGTTTTAGATAACATAAAAGATAAATCCATATCAGCCTTATTATTAGCAAAGTATAATAGAGCTGCTGAGGCGAAAATTGATATGGCGATTGATAAAGAAAGTAATTATGAAAATGTTGATAATCCTATAGGTCAAGATAAAATAGGATGTATAATAGGAAATCTAGTAGAAAACTCAATTGAGGCTCTTAAAGGAATAAAGAATGGTAAAATATACTTTTCAATAATTCAAAAAGATAAGTTAAAGATAACGGTTAAAAATAACGGACCTAAGATTGAGGATGAGGATTTTGAAAAGATATTTAAAGCTGGGTTTAGTACAAAAGGAGAAAATAGAGGATTAGGTTTATTTAACGTAATCAATATAATAGAAAATGCTAATGGGAAAATATATGTTGAATCAGATGAAGAAGAAACTGTGTGGCATGTAGAGTTATGAAGGGAGAAATGTTAATATGATAAAAATAATGATTGTTGAAGATGACCCTATGGTTAGAAAGATAAACGAAAATTATTCAAATCAATTTGAAAGTATGAATATTGTTTCTTCAGTTTCAGATATAGAGGAAGCAAAAGAATATCTCTTGAAAAACGAAGTGGATTTAATACTTTTAGATGTTTTTCTACCTTCAGGAAATGGACTAGATTTTCTAAAGTGGATTAGAGGAAATGAAATTTCTTCAGATGTAATATTAATAACAGCAGAAAACAAAATAAATTCTATAAATGAAGCCTTTAGATATGGGGTTATGGATTATTTAGTTAAACCCTTTACTTTTGAAAGATTTGAAGAGGCAATGAAGAAATATCTTGTAAGATATAAGGATATAGGATGTTCTGATAGAATAGGACAGGAGTATATAGATAAATATATAACAGGAATAAATCTTAATAAAGATAAAAAAGAATCAAAAGAAAAGGTGCTTATAAGAGGCTTAAATATAGATACCTATAACCAAATTAAAGATCATATTGATAGTTTAGATGATAGCAATACAGCAGAAGTAATTGCAGATGGAGTTGGACTCGCAAGGGTTACTGTAAGAAGATATTTAGACTACATGGTTAAAGAAGGAGACTTAAAACTTATTAGGGTTTATGGAAAAGTAGGAAGACCAATACATCTTTATAAAAAGAAATAATATAAGAAACTGTAATATCAATATTTAGTTAAAGTTGATATTACAGTTTTTTTATGTCCCAGTATTAACTTTCATAGTACTTTTGATAAAACATAAAAGGCCCATCATAATGTGCATCAAAAGTTTAATCAAAAAGCATATCAAAGAGGCCCATCAGAAGGTATATCAAGAGGCCCAAGACAAACATGAACAAGAAATTAATATTTGATGGGACAAGTAAAAACATCAGACCAAAAAGATAAAAAAGATTAAAAAGACCTTAAGATTGAGTTTTTTTTAACAATCAAATAGTATGTATTTGGTGGTAAAAATAATGCGGAGGTAAGGAAAATGAATAAGAAAAAAATAGTTATCGCATTAAGTCTTGTAGTAATGTCTATGGCTACAATGATGGGATGTGGAGCAAAAACAAAATCAAAATCAGAAAGTGCTGACCTTGTAGTAATAGGTGCAGGTGGAGCAGGACTAGCAGCAGCAGTACAGGCAAAGGAAGAGGGAGTAGAAAAAATAGTCGTTCTTGAGAAAATGCCTATGGTTGGAGGAAATACAAACAAAGCAACTGGTGGTATGAATGCAGCAGAGTCTACACCTCAAAAAGCAGCTGGTATAAAAGATAGCATACAAACTATGATAGATGACACAATGAAGGGTGGAAAGAACCTTAATGACCCTGAATTGGTTAAAAAGTTAGCAAACGAAGCTAAAGACGGAGTAGACTGGCTAATTGGGTTAGGCGCAGACTTAAATGAAGTTGCAAGAGCAGGTGGAGCTACTAATGATAGAATACATAGACCAGTAGGTGGAGCCGCTGTTGGAGCAACAATAGTAAAAACTTTAAAAACTGAAGCTGAAAAACAAGGAGTAGATATAAGAACTCTTAATGAAGCAACTGAAATAGTTAAAGATTCAGAAGGAAATATTTCAGGTGTTAAGGCTAAGGATAAAGAAGGAAAAGAGTATACAATAAACACTAAAGTTGTAGTAGTTGCAGCTGGTGGTTTTGGAGCTAACATGGAAATGATTACTGGGTATAAGCCAGAGTTAGAAGGCTTTGCTACAACAAATCATCCAGGAGCTACAGGTGATGGTATAAAACTAGTTGAGAGTCTTGGCGGTGCATTAAGAGATATGGAACAAATCCAAACTCACCCAACAGGAGTAGCTTCTCAAGGGCTTCTTATTAGTGAAGGTGTTAGAGGTGATGGTGCAATATTAGTAAACAAAAGTGCAAAGAGATTCTATAATGAATTAGATACAAGAGATAAAGTATCTAAAGCAGTTTTAGAACAAGAAGGTAAAGAAGCATTTTTAGTTTTTGATGATAATGTTAAAGATGGATTACACGCTATTGAAGAATATGTTGGAGCTGGAGTTGTAGTTGAAGGAAATTCTATAGAAGATTTAGCTAGCAAAATAGGAGTAGATGGAGCTACATTAAAATCAACTATAGATGAATACAACACTTCAGTAGATACTCAAAATGATCCACTAGGAAGAACAAGTCTTTTAAAGAAATTAAACAAAGGTAAGTTCTATGCAATACAAATAACTCCAATAATACATCACACTATGGGTGGAGTTGTTATAAATACAAATGCAGAAGTTTTAGATAGTAACGGAAAAGTAATAAAAGGATTATTTGCAGCTGGAGAAGTTACTGGAGGAGTACATGGAGCAAACAGACTTGGTGGAAACGCAGTAGCAGATATAATAGTATATGGTAGACAAGCTGGAAAAAGCGCAGCAGAATTAATTAAATAATAAGAATGTGGATTTAGGAGGAATAGAATATTATGAAAATAAAAGCATTGATACCAGTAGCAGTTTTAGCAGCAACTTTATTAGTAGGTTGTGGTGGATCAGATAAATTTAAAGATGGAACATATAAAGGTAAAAGTGACGGTCTTAAAGGACCTATAGAAGTTGAAGTTAAAGTTGCAGATGGAAAATTATCTGATATTGTTATTCTTGATAATAAAGAGACTGAAACAATATTTGAATCAATCAAAGAATATTTAATTCCAGATATGATTAAGAAAAATACATCAGAAGTTGAGACAGTAAGTGGAGCAACAACATCTAGTAAAGCAGTTATTAAAGCTGTTGGAAATGCTTTGGAAGAAGCAAAATAGTAGTTTTCATTTGAGTAATTCCCCGATTATTCAATAGATTTAAGGGCAAGTTTAGAAGTAGCAACTAAACTTGCCCTAATTTTATAAAAATTTATTGAGGTAGAACATTAATTTGCTTGTTCATATAATATCAGTGGAATATATTGTAGTAAATTATATGGAGGAAAAAAATTATGGGTACAGATATAAATACAAGTTTTCCAGATAGATATATGTTATATGGAAGAGTTCATATGGGATTTGGAACCTATGGAATACCAATAGTTAGAACATGGGGAGAAAACACAACTCTTGATATAGGTAAGTTTTCTTCTATAGCAGATGCAGTAACAATATTTTTAGGGGGAGAACACAGGAGTGATTGGGTTACAACTTATCCCTTTAATGCGTTTTTAGATGAATATGCTTATATAACTGGGCATCCAAAAACAAAAGGAAATGTGGTAATTGGAAATGATGTTTGGTTATGTCATGGTGCAACAATACTTTCTGGGGTTAATATAGGTGATGGAGCTGTTATTGGATGTAATGCTCTTGTAACAAGAGATGTTCCTCCATATGGAGTAGTTGCTGGAAATCCAGGAAAGGTAGTTAAATATAGATTTGATGAAGCTACTATTAAAGAGTTACTTGAAATTAAATGGTGGGATTGGGATCTAGAAATAATAAAAAAATCAGTTCCATTACTAATGAATGAGGATATTAAATCCTTTATAGAATATGCTAAGAAAATAGAATGTCCATAGTCGCCTTGAGTATCTTTTTATTATATAATTAAGTATAAATATGTATCAGGAGGCAGTTTCGTGAAAAATGTTGCAAACATTATATCTATAAGCAGAATAATATTGTTATCTGGATTATTTTTTACTTTCAATAATATTATAGTATTTATAAGCATTTACCTTATATGTGGATTTACTGATATTTTAGATGGGTATATCGCAAGGAAAACTAATACCCAAAGTGTATTAGGATCTAAATTAGATTCATTTGCAGATCTGATTCTTTTTTTAGTAATAACAACTTCTATAATCATATACTTAGGAGAAAAAATATTAGTTTTTATTCCAGGAGTTATCATAACTTTTATAATTCGTATAATTAACATGGGGGTTGTGGCATATAAATATCACTGTTTTGGAATTTTGCACACTTGGGGAAATAAACTTACAGGCCTCCTTCTTTTTACAGCTCCACTATTTATTATGTTTAATAAAATTCAACTATTATGGATTATAGTTTTAGTTGCAGTGTTATCCTCTATAGAGGAACTAATTATACACCTTACTTCTTCAAAACTTGAATTGGATAGAAAAAGTATATTTAAACAATAAAGTATATGAATGTATGTTTCATGGAGGAGCAATTAAGTAATTTTTTAAGTTAAAATAGGGCAAAGTAACAACATAAATATGTTGTTAGGGAGCTGAAGAAATGAATTTATTTAAGGACTTTATGATAGTATTTTTAAGGATTTTTACTATTTTACCATTCATGCTTATGGTTACTTTATTCATGGGAAGAAGAACAATAGGAGAAATGCCTATATTTGATTTTTTAGTAGTTATAGTAATAGGTGCATTAGTAGGTTCAGATATATCAGAGCCTAATATACCACATATACATACAGTTGTAGCGCTTATCTTTGTAGGGATTTTGCAAAAAATAATATCTACTCTCATGATTAAATATAGGAAAATTGGAAAGCTAATAACCTTTGAGCCAGTGATAGTTATTCAAGATGGGAAATTTATAGCTAAAAGCCTTAAAAAGATTGGATATTCAATAGACAATGTACTTCAGATGCTAAGAGAACAAGAAGTATTTGATGCTGGAGAGATACATTTAGGGATAATAGAGGCTAGTGGTAAGTTGTCTTTGCTTAAAAAACAAAACAAAGCAACTGTTACTATAGAAGATATGCAACTAACTAAAAAGTCCCCATCTTTATCCTACGTTGTTATAATTCGAGGAGAGGTAATTAAAGATGCACTAGATAAACTTAAGCTTTCAACAATATGGTTAGAGGAAGAGCTAATGAAGCTTAATATTACTGCAATTGATGATGTATTTTTTGCTACAGTAAATGATAACAAAGAACTTAGTGTATCACTAAAAGAATATACAGGGGAAGAAACAATCCCTATATATAACTAAAAAAGGCAGATTTATTCTGCCTTTTTAGTTATAATGTTCTAAGTATTAATATTCAATTACACGGATTGACAACATGAAAGCAACATGATAACCTTAATATATACTTATTAAAACACTTTTAAAAAGTATTTTAATAAAAGGAGGAGTAAATGAAAAATATAGGAGGAAATTCTTTAGTTATTAAAGAAATAAATATAAATCTTGTAAAAAAAGCCTTGAAGATTGAAAAATACGCAACGAAGCAGGAAATTGCAAAAGTTACAGGGTTAAGTATTGTTACAGTAAGTACAGTTCTTCAATATTTGGTAAAGCAAAATGAGGTTATTGAAACTGAGTTAATTTCATCTAGAGGGGGAAGACCTGCACAGCAATATAAATATAACGAAGATTTTAATCTTGTACTCGTAATTTTTCCTTATGATAAAGATGATAAAAGCATAGTAAGTGTTTCTGTAGTAAATCTAGGTGGCAATTGTGTCTATGAAAAAGAACATAGAGTTAAGGTTGTAAATATAGCAACTCTTGAAGATATAATTAAGCCTATATTGGAAGAGTATAAACTCATAAAAGCAATAGGATTTGGTAATCCAGGAGTTGAAATTGATGGAGAAATCATACACTCAGATTATTGGATGTTAAAAGGGGTAAATATAATTGAATACTTTAGTAATCTTTATGGAATTAAAGCTGTAATTGAAAATGATGTCAATGCGGCAGTTATTGGATTTAGTGATTCCAATAATTTAAAAGATAAAGGAACTTTTGTGTATTTATATTTTCCAGATAAATATCCTCCTGGTGCAGGTATCTTTATTAACGGAAAAATATTTAAAGGCGGAAGAAATTTTGCAGGAGAAGTTGCAACTATGCCTTTAGGAATAACTTGGAATAAGGAGCTTTATGATACATTTGAGGACTTTTGTGAGGCTGTATCTAAATTAATTGTTTCAGTTTGCAGTATTTTAAATCCAGATGAGATCATAATGAATGGTACTTTCATAAGTGATAAACATATTGAATTAATTAATGGTAAGTGTGAGAGAAAGCTTACAAAAAATATATTGCCTAAATTTTCTCTTTCAAATAACTTCTTAGATGATTATAAAAAAGGGTTAATTGTTGAAGCTTTAAGTGTGTTAGAGCCAGATGTTACATTAATTAAAAATAAATAAAAGAAAGTGAGGATTTATTATGAGTTATATAGACTTGCATATGCATTCATTTTACAGTGATGATGGAGAATTTAGCCCTAAGGAATTGGTTGACTTATGTGTAGGTAAGGGTATCAAATATTTTTCCATAGCTGATCATAATTCGGTTAAGGGAATAAAAGAAGCAAAGGAGTATTGTAAAGATAAAGAGATAAATATAATTCCAGCAGTTGAATTAGATTGTACAGTTGATGGAGTGAATCTTCATGTATTAGGATATGGAATAGATTATAACAATGATATTTTTGATAGAATAGAAGAAGATATCATAAAACAAGAACAAGGTGCATCAAAAAAGAGAATGAAGTTAATAAGAGAGCTTGGAATTGATTTTTCTGATGAAGTAATAAAGAAATTATCTAAAAATGGAGTAGTTAATGGAGAGATGATAGCTGAAGCTGCCATGGAATTTGATAAACATAAAAAAAATCTATTACTACAACCTTACTATGAAAATGGGAATAGAAGTGATAATCCATACGTAAATTTTTATTGGGACTACTGCGCTCAAGGAAAACCAGCTTATGCTGAGGTTAAATATATAAGTTTAGAAAAAGCAATAGAAGTAATTAAAACAAGTGGTGGAATTCCTGTTTTAGCTCACCCAGGAAATAATGTTAAAGAAAAGCATTCGCTTCTTGAATCTATAAGAGTTTGCGGAATAGAAGGAATAGAAGTTTATAGCAGCTATCATAGTAAAGAGCAGGTTGAATATTATAAAGAATATGCTATGAAGAATAAACTTATATTAACTTGTGGTAGTGATTTTCATGGAAAAACCAAACCAAGTATAGCTATTGGATCTACAGATTGTGAAAACAAAGAAAATGATATTATTTCAGAAATAATCAAAGAGGTTTAAACTTTAATGCAGATGAGTGATGATCATCTGCATTTTTGTTACAAAACAATTAATATTACTTAAAGGTGTTGATAAATTACTTAAAATTACTTAAAATTGAAATAAGAGGTGATATCATGAATGATAAAAATGAAATTATAAACCTGTATAAAACTACTAAAGAAGTTGTTAACTTATCACATGAAGAAAGACTTCAATTAAATATTTCAGAAAAAAAGAGTATAGCTGAAAAGGCCTTGATATTTGTTCATAATAACAAAAAGTATTTTTTAGACTCATCTACAAGTGTTCAGCTTTTAGCAAATCTTATAGAAAAGTCTGTAGATGTATATACAAATTCTCTAGATAACATAGAAATTCTTTCTAAAAAAGAAAATGTTGTTATTCATACAACAGGAGAATATCTAAATAAGAATAATAGATTTTTCTATAATAAAGGTGATATCAGTTATTTCAGTGATGATACAGAGTTTGATGTAGCTTTTTTAGGTGCATCAGCGGTACATGAAGATGGTGTGTACTATGTAGATGAAGAAGATGTTGTAATAAAAAAAGAGGTAGTAAGTAAATCAAAGAGGGTGATATTACTTGCCGAACATCAAAAATATCAAAGAAAAGCTATTTATAAGGGGCTAGACTTAAAAGATATACACATCATAATTCTTGATGATATATCATCAAGTCATTTTGCTGATATCATGAACTCAGAAAACATCAAGATAAAACCAGAAACTTTATTGATTATGTAAGGAGATGTTTTTAGATGTACCAAGAAGAAAGACAGTTAAAGATATTAGATTATTTAAATGAAAACATCAATATGTCTGTACATGATATATGTGAGCTTCTTGATGTATCTAGAGATACAGCTAGACGTGATATATTAAAGCTCATAGAAAAAGGTGCTGCCATACGTACTCATGGAGGAATTTCTCTGCCTGTAATAAGAAATACTATTGAAGCTTACAAGGAAAGAGTATTAAAATATTCTACAGAGAAAAAAGATATAGCAAATAAAGCTTTGGAATTTATTAATGAGAAGGAGCACTATTACTTTGATGTTTCTACTACAGTATGTTATTTAGCTGAACTAATTGATAAGAAAATCACAGTAGTAACACATTCCTTAGATAATATACAAATACTTTCAGAAAATCATAAAGTAAATATATGTTCAACGGGAGGAGCCTTTAATAAAAACAATAGATTTTTTTATGGAGATAATGCAAAAACATATATTGAAAATAGATTTTTTGATGTAGCTTTTTTGGGAGCAGGAGCAATAATGCAAGATGGGGTTTATCTCATAGATGAAGAAGATGCAGTAATAAAGCAGACTGTAATAAGAAGAGCTAGAAAGGTTATAGTTCTTGCTGACTCAAAAAAGTTTAATATTTTAAGTTATTATAAAGGTGCAAGTTGGAATCAAATAGACGTTATAATTACAGATAAAAAGCCGCCGGCAATCTTTTTAGATATTATTGAAGATAATAATATACAACTTATTATTACTTAAGTTTAAAAGCTTTTACATATTTTATGTAAGGCTTTTTTTATTATAAATAGGAATATAATGGAGTTTTGTAGATATATTTATAAAGATTGATATTAAATATAGTTAAGTTTTAAAAGAAAGGTATAATTATGGATAAACAAAAAATAAAATCTAATAAAACTTTATTAATGCTTTTAATATTGCTTTCAATATCTATTTTAATATATTTTATGATGTCATTATATTTCATGAAACATTTTTATTTTGGCACTGTAGTTAATTCTGTTAATATTTCTGGAAAAAGTCTAAAAAAAGCTAATGAAAAGATGGAAAATGAATTTAATAACTATACAATCACTCTTAAAGAACGTGGTGATGATGAAAAGATTAATGGAGTTGATATAGTACTAAAATATATACCTAATAATAATCTTGTAGAGTTAAAAAGACAGCAAAATCCATTTTTGTGGATGACTATGTTTTTTAATAAAGAATCCATAAATTTAGATATACTTACTTATGATGAAAAGCTACTAAAAGAAAGTTATGATAAACTTTCTTGCATCACAAACCCCAATATAATAAATCCTGAAAATCCTAAATTAAAGTATGTAGAGGGTGGATATGAAGTTCAAGAGGAGATTTATGGAAATAAGATAAAAAAAGAAAATCTATATAATAGTATAGTAGAAGCTATTAAAAAAGGAGAAAAGACTTTAGATTTAGAAACTAATAATTGTTATGAGAACCCTAAGTATGTTGCATATTCTAAAGAAGTTGTTGATGCTAAGGAGCTTCTTAATAAATACATTAAAGCTGAAATAACTTATATTGTTGGAAAAGAATCTGAAGAACTTGATGGATCCATAATAAATAATTGGATAAATATTAAAGATAATTATGAAGTTGAGATTGATGAAAACAAGGTCAAAAGCTATGTAAAAGAACTAGCAAATACCTATGATACCTATGAAGCGGAGCGAGATTTTCTAACATCGGTAGGGAAGAACGTAAAGGTTTCTGGAGGAAATTATGGCTGGTTAATTGATACTAATAAAGAAACGAAGGAAATTATTTGGACTATAAAACAGGGAGAAAAAGTTTCTAGGGAACCTATTTATGCACAAACTGCTCTTTCAAGAGAAGAAAATGATATTGGGGATACCTATGTAGAAATCAATATGACAAGACAGCAGCTTTGGTTTTATAAAAACGGTAAGCTTTTAACAACAGGAGATGTTGTTACAGGAAATATCAACAGAAGTAGATCAACCCCAACAGGTGTCTTTAGATTAAACTATAAACAAGAAAATGCAACTCTGCAAGGAGAAAACTATAGTGCACCAGTTAAGTTTTGGATGCCTTTTTACGGAAATGTTGGTATTCATGATGCTACATGGAGATCTTCATTTGGCGGTAATATATACAAAACAGATGGCTCTCATGGATGTGTAAATGCTCCTCTTTATTTAGCTAAAACTATTTATGCAAACATTGAATCGGGAACCCCTGTAATTTGTTATTATGAATAAACAATAAGAAATGATTGTACTTTGACAGTAGTACAATCATTTTTTCTATGTTACTATTTATTTATAAGTAAATATGGATATTTTTACAAGATTAGTTTTAAGAGGAGAAGTATATGAGTAATTCAATTAAAGAGATGATTGTAAAGTTTATTGTTATGTTTTGTTTATGGTGCTTAATGGGATTTTTGTGGAAAAGCTCAAATATAGATCTAGAAACAGCTTTTTTTGTAGCGTTAGGGACAGAAATAGTTGATTTTCTAATCTATATAGTAAGAAAATATAGAAATAAGAAAAAGATAGAGTAACACAACTATATTTGTGTTACTACAATATTAAGATAAAAAGATTAAATTAAGGAGAATAATAAATGAGTATTGGTAGAAACGATAGTTGTTGGTGTGGTAGTGGAGTAAAATATAAAAAATGTCATATGAATTTTGATGAAAAGCTAGAGAGTCTTAAGGATAAAGGACATATAATTCCAACACGAAATCTCATAAAAAATAAAGAACAAATTGAGGAAATAAAAAAGAGTGCAGAAATTAATAATGCACTACTAGATTATATAAGTGATAAAGTTAAAGAGGGTATTACTACAGAAGAAATAGATAAACTAGTTTATGAATTTACCGTTTCAAAAGGTGCTATACCTGCACCACTTAATTATGGAGGATTTCCTAAAAGTGTTTGTACATCAATAAATGATGTAATATGTCATGGCATACCAAGTAAAAATGAAGTACTTAAAAATGGTGATATCGTAAATGTAGATGTATCAACTATACTAAATGGTTACTTTTCTGATGCTTCAAGAATGTTTATGATTGGAGAAGTAAGTGAAGAAGCTAGAAATTTAGTTAATGTATGCAAAGAATGTTTGTATAAAGGAATAGAGGCAGCTAAACCTTGGGGATTTGTGGGGGATATTGGTGAAGCTATACAAGAGTATGCTGAAAGCAGAGGATATTCAGTAGTTAGGGATTTTGGTGGACATGGGGTAGGAGTTAAATTTCAAGAAGAACCTTTTATACCTCATTTCGGGAAAAAAGGTCAAGGAATGGTTTTAACTCCAGGAATGATGATAACTATTGAGCCTATGATAAATACAGGTGACTATAGAGCTTATATAGATGAAAAAGATGGTTGGACTGCTAGAACTGTAGATGGCTCGCTTTCAGCTCAGTGGGAGCACATGCTTTTGATAACAGATGATGGTATTGAAATAATATCAAAATAGTAGCTTATCAAGACGAATATGACATGTAGTTGTCTATAATAGAATGTTACTATAAGGGTAATATCTAAAAAGGAGATTAATAAAATGGAGATTATAACATTAAATAAAAACAATATAGACAATGAACATATTTGTTGTGCTATTTCTGATAAAAAGTGCAGAGAAGGTTACGAGAAGAAAAAAGAGCTATTAAAGAAAGAGATAGACAAAGGATACAGCTTCAAAAAGTTTGATGTAAAGCATAAAGTATTTATTGAGTATTGCCCATCAGAGATATCTTGGCTTCCTATAAATGCAGATAATTATATGATTATTAACTGCTTTTGGGTAGCAGGTATGCATGCTGGAAAGGGATACGGTAAGAAACTTTTAGATGAATGTTTTAAGGCAGCTGAAAAAATGAATGGAATTGTTGTATTAACAAGTTCTAAAAAGAAATCATACATGGCTGATAAAAGATTTTTTATAAAGCAGGGGTTTGAGGTTTGTGATAGAGCAGATCCATATTTTGAACTCTTAGTATATAAAAATAAAAGGGATGTAGAAAGTCCAAACTTTAATGATTCAGTTAAAAAAGCTATACCTAAAAGTGATAAAGGTTTATGTTTATATTACTCAAACTTTTGTCCTTTTACAGAGCATTACGCAAAAGTACTTAAAGAATTAGCAGATAAAAGCAATATACCTATAGAAATAATAAAAATTAACAATAGAGAGCAAGGGAAAGAAAATCCGTCGCCATTTATAATTTATAGCTTGTTTTATAATGGAAAGTTTCTAACTCATGAAATTGTGAATGACAAAAGGTTTGATAAACTTATTTTATCTTAAAAAGTGAATATATAATATAAAAATACAGATTAGAAGTCTGTATTTTTTTGTGAAATTAATGAAAGTTACTCCGTATATATTTATGAAGACATATAAGAAAGGAGTTAAATATGGTTATTAAAGAGGACAATCTTATAGAAGAATTGGATAAGAGAAATAGTGAAGCCTTAGAATATATAATTCAGAAGTATGCTAACTTGATTTTTAAGGTAGTTATAAATGTTTTAGGTAGTGATAATAGAGAGCTGGCTAAAGAATGTATTAGTGATATATATATGCTTGTTTGGAATAAATATAAGTTATATAATCCGGAAAAAGCCTCTTTTAAGAATTGGCTACTAACAGTAAGTAAATACAAAGCAATAGATTATAAGAGGGCTTGTAAGAGCTTAGAGAATGTAGAGTTAGATAAAGAAGCTTTAAAAGCACCTATCGACATTGAGAGAGATTTTATAGATAAAGAAAATGTTAAAGATGTATTAGGGTACCTCAACGATGAAAAACCTATAGATAAAGAAATATTTATTAGAAAATATATATATGAAGAAAGTATAGAAGAGATTAGTGAAAATTTAAATTTATCTAAGGGAGCTGTTTATAATAGGCTTTGGAGGACAAGAAACTCTCTTACTGAAAAAATAAAATGTTATAAAAAGGAGGTAATAGAATGAAATCACATTTAAACGAAGATGATATTTTAGTGCTTCTTAATGATATAAATATAAATGAAAATGAGTTAAGCGATTTAGAACTTAATGATAAAGATATAAATCAAATTACTACTGAGGTTTTAAGTAGAATTAAAAACAAAAAGCCAAGAAGGAAAAAGTGGATGATAGCAGCTTCTATCGGGACTATACTTGTAGTTTTGTTTTTGGGACGACCTGTAATCGCAGCTATAAGTTCAAAAATATTTGAGAACAACAAAGATATTAAAAAAGCAGTTGAAAACAACTATGTTCAGAAATTAGATGAGAAAGTTGCTTATGATAACGGGGTTAAAATTGAATTAACAGATGTAGTTTTAGATAAGCGAAAATTGGCCTTATCATTTAAAATCAAGTTTGAAGATAAAAAATTAATTAATAATATAAAGTTAATAAATTTAGATTTGAAAATAGAAGATGAGAATGGAAAAATTATATACGGAAAGATATCTAGTCAAGAAGATGCTAATAAACAAGTTATACAGGGAGGAAAAATAACTAATTGGAATTATGAGGTTTTAAATGATGATGAGGGTACTTTAAGATATGATTTTGTATTAAATTCAATAGATGTAGATATTCCTACATTAAATAAAATGAATATTTGTATTGAAAAAATACTATATGCAGATCACTTAAATGTAAAGTCAGAAGAAGATGTTGAAAAAATTGATGGATTGTGGAATATTGATTTTGACATAGATAGTAAATTTAAAGACGAAAATAAGATAGTGTTTAGATATGAAAATATTAATGATGAAGTGAAGATAATTAGCGCTGAATCAAGCCCTACAGGTTCTGTAATAAAATTTACTACCCCTCCTAATACAGATATTATAAGAGAAGAAGGGATTTCCTTAGTTTCTATTAATGGGAGCATAAATAATGCGGATTTTATGTTCCGTAATACAGATTATAGGGGTATTTCAACTTATACTGTTGAATTTAATATATCAACATTTGATGATTTAAATGATTTGGTTTTCATAGTGAAAAATTATAATGGGGAAGATATAAAGATAAAATTGATTAAATAATAGGTAATGAAAGAGAGTATGAAGAGATATTGATCTTTATACTCTTAATTTTTTTCAGATAATTTTGACTAAACTTGCTAATATAGGGCAGATAATATATAATGAGCCTAGGTTGTAAGTACAGTAATACGAATATAGAATTATTTTTATGCTATAAATTAATAATATATTTATAAAACTAATAAATATTATTGAGTTATTGGTTTATATTTATTGATTTATTGTTCAGAATAGTTTCGGTTAAAATTGTAATACTGTTTTCGGACTTATATTTTTATGTAGAAGCAAGGAAAGATTGAGTTCTTGCTGGATTGGAGATTAAATGAATAACAAAAACAAAGCTAAAAGTAAGAAAAAAGTAAAGATAATACCATTAGGTGGATTAGGTGAAATCGGGAAGAACATAACAGCTGTAGAATATGATGATGAAATCATAGTTATAGATTGTGGTGTAGCATTTCCAGATGTTGAAATGTATGGGGTAGATTTAGTAATTCCAGATATAACTTACCTTTTAAATAGAAAAGAAATGGTTAAAGGAATAGTGTTAACTCATGGTCATGAAGATCATATAGGTGCGCTTCCATATATATTGAAACAGTTAAACGTACCTGTTTATGGAACTAGATTAACCTTAGCATTAGTAAAAAGTAAACTTACAGAACATAATATACTTTCTGATTGTACTTTAAATGAAGTAAATGCAGGAGAGGAAGTTAAAACAGAACATTTTTCTGTTGAATTTATAAGAACCTGTCATAGTATAGCAGATGCTTGTGCATTAGCTATTAAGACTCCAGAAGGGGTTATATTCCATACAGGAGACTTCAAGATAGATTATACTCCTACTTATGGAGAGGGTGTTAATTTTGAACGTTTTGCAAAGCTTGGTAGCCAAAAAGTTCTTTTACTAATGGCTGAAAGTACTAATGTTGAACGTCCAGGATATACAGTTTCAGAAAAAATAATAGGTGAAAACTTAACTAGAATGTTTGGAGAAGCTAAAGGAAGAGTTATAGTAGCATCTTTTGCATCAAACTTAGATAGACTTCAACAAATAATTAATTCCTCTCTTCATTATGGAAGAAAAGTTGCTTTTAGTGGAAGAAGTATGGAGAAAAATTCAACTATAGCTATTGAATTAGGTTACATGCATATACCAGAAGACTTCCTTATAAGCTTAGATGACATAAATAAATATCCACCAGAGAAAATAACTATTATAACTACAGGAAGTCAAGGGGAGCCAATGTCAGCTCTTTCAAGAATAGCATCTGCTACCCATAGAAAGATAACTATTCAAGAAGGTGACTTAGTAATTGTTTCAGCTTCACCTATTCCAGGAAATAAAAAATATATATCTAAAAGTATAGATGAATTATTTAAAAAAGGCGCAAAAGTAATTTATGATGACATAGAAGAAGTTCACGTTTCAGGGCATGCATGTCAAGAGGATTTAAAATTAATTCATAATTTAATTAAACCTAAGTTCTTTATGCCTGTTCATGGAGAATATAGACATTTAAAGAAACATGGGATGTTAGCTGAAAGTTTGGGAATGGATCCTAACAATATATTTATATTAGAAACAGGTGATTCTTTAGAATTAACTAGAAGAGAAGCTAAAAAAGGACCTAATGTCCAAACTGGCGCTGTTATGGTAGATGGATTAGGAATTGGTGACGTAGGAAATGTAGTTTTAAGAGATAGAAAACATTTAGCTCAAGATGGGATATTAACAGTAGTTTTAACTATAGATACAGAGTCTATGAATATTTTATCTGGTCCAGATATAGTTACAAGAGGATTTATATATGTAAAGGAATCTGGTAACTTACTCCATGAAGCTACTAAGGTAGTAAGAGCTGAAATAGATAAATGTATGGAGAAGAAGATTACTGATTTATATGTAATTAAATCCAATATAAGATACTCTCTAGGACAATTTTTATATACTAGAACAAAAAGAAATCCTATTATATTAACTGTAATAATGGAAATTTAATAGATAGAGGTTATCGCAAATTAGTTTGTGGTGACCTCTTTTTTAACCATTAATTGAGGCTTCCTGCATAGAAACATAGGAACATAAGAACACAGGAACATAAAAACATAAAAGCATAGGAACATAAAAACATAAAAACATAAAAACATAAAAACATAAAAACATAAGTGCACAAATGTAAAAAATATAGAATGGAGAATGAGGTACCATGAGAATAAATAAGTTTTTTAGTAATATGGGATACTGCTCTAGGAAGGAAACTAATCGGCTTATAGAAGAAAAGAGAGTAACAGTAAACGGAAAACTCTGCATACCTGGTCAATGGGTAGAAGAAACTGATGTAATTTTGGTAGATAATAAACCGTTAGTGAGTAAAAATAAAGTATATATATTATTAAACAAACCTGTAGGAATTACTTGTACTGCTGCAAGGGAAGTAGAAGGAAATATAGTATCTTACATGGGTTATCCGGAATATATATTTCCTGTAGGAAGATTGGACAAGGAATCTCAAGGATTAATTTTAATGACAAATGATGGTGAACTAGCAAATAAAATATTAAATTCAGATAATGAACATGAAAAAGAGTACATAGTGACCTTAGATAAATCCTTTGATGATAGTTTTATAGAAGGAATGTCTGGTGGAGTTGAAATATTAAATATTAAAACAAAACCCTGCAAAGTTACAAGAGTGAGTGATGATACATTTAGAATTATCCTAACACAAGGGCTTAATAGGCAGATAAGAAGAATGAGTAAAGCTTTTGGCTACAATGTTGAAATCCTTGAAAGAGTAAGAATAATGAATTTGAAGATAGATGGTATAGAAATGGGAAAGTGGAGACACTTAACTAAAATAGAAGAGAATGAACTTAAAAAAGAACTATCCTTATGAGAAGCTAATCTCAAAAGGATAGTTCTTTTAAACTTCCTTTGAATATGGAGAAGATGGATTAGGTGTAAGTACTATAAATAGTGACATGTCTTTAGTTCCTGTATTTTTTAAACTAAAAACTTCTTTTCCATAGCAGTGTATAACATCTCCTTCAGTTATATTATGTAGGCTGCCATCTACAGTCATTTCTCCGTCACCTGCTAAAACATGAACCAACAAATCGCTTTGTTCATGATTATGAGGTGGAACACCTTGACCAGGTTTAAAGTTAAGAATAAAGTTTAAGATTTTATCTTCTTTAAAAATAATTCTTTTAGTAAATGATTCATCTGTAAAAGCTATTTTATTAGCTATCTTTTCTAGTTTCATGACTTTCTCCTTTACTGAAGTTATTTTAATTTTAATATACACATTGGCATAATTTATTATACAATAGATTAAAAACATAGAAAAGTAACCATTTACAGTGGATCATATTTCAAAACATGATAATTTCTATTTATTGGTATTTTATTGACAAGAAAAATATAAAATGCTAAACTGTCTATGAAATTAATAGATAAGAGGTAAATATGAAAGAGTTGATACGTAATGCAAACATAGATGATTTTAAAAGAGGGTTTATTTGGTACAGCAAAAAAGGAGTTTTTGTTTGTTTAACTTGTGGTAAAGATATTGAAGAAAATGAGGAAGAACATGTTATGAGTCATGGAAATAGTATTGAGAGACTTTTAATGTTAGAGAAGAAGATTATTGGTCTTACTGATGTTCAAAAAGAGTTTATATCCATGATTTCAAATAGATATGATGATAAAGAAATAGGAGAAAAACTTGGTTGTACAGAATCTACAGTTAGAAATATGAGGTTTTCTATAAGAGAGAGAGCAAGGCAGGCGAGAGCTTTCTTAGCAATTATTGAATTAGCAGAAGAAAATATGCCTGTTGAAACAAGTTTTAGAATTAGAAATTTTCCAGTAAAAGAGAATAAAAGAAAGTTACTTTTACCGAAGTTTGCAAACCTTTTTGAACCTAATAAAGAATATTCTGAAGCAGAAGTAAACAAAATGATTAAAAATATATATGAAGATTATGCTATTATTCGTAGATATTTAGTAGATTATGATTATCTAACTAGAACTATAGACGGAAGTAAATATTATAGAAAATATGAGGAGAATATTATGGATAAAAGACAATTGATTAATGAATACAAACAAAAAGAAGTGGAGATGGGAATAATACGAATATACAATAGAATAACAGGTTACTCCTATGTTGAGATTAGTGAAAATCTATATAAGCCCTTTGAGGCAATAAAGTTTCAACTAAATATGAATAAATTAAAGCTTAAATATAAGGAACTTCAAGAAGATTGGAATAAGTATGGAGAAGAAAAATTTGATTTTGAAATATTAGAAAAACTTAGTCTTAAAGAGAATGCATCAGATAAAGAAAATATTGAAGAATTAAAAGCTCTGTTAAATATGTGGATAGAAAATCAAGGTGAAAGTTTGAAGCTGTATAATTAAGGGGAGAGTATATGGAGATTAAAATTATTCATGAGAGGGAAATAGTATATAATTTTTTAAAAGAAAAAACTAGATTTAATTATATTTATCAGTTCAATAATATTGATAAGAGTAATTGGGGAAATGTTATATGTTATGGTCTTTTTGAAAATAAGGAACTGAAAGATATAGCAATGCTAAATATTAATTATGGAATTCCAGTTTTATTAGCTGCAAGTTTTGATGATAGTAATTATTCAGTAGAATTAATTAAAAGTATAAAAAACTTTCTCCCAAATGAATTCTATACGCATATTGATAAAGTTACTATAGATAAAGTATTTAATGATTGTGATGTTTTAGAATATGAAGAGTATATAAACATGGGAATAGATAATAATGTAAGTATGAAAGAAATTACTTCTACAGACATTGCTAGATTAGGAAGTAATAATTTAGATGATATAAAGGAACTGATTTTAAACAGTTACCCAGAAGCATGGTTAGATGATGATCTTATAAAATTAAATGAGAACTTTGGTATATATAATAGGGAAAAACTAATTAGCTTTGCTGGAATACATGCTTATTCAGAGGAGATGCAAGTCGCTGCCATAGCCCATGTTACTACCAATCCTGATTATAGAAATAGAGGTTATGCAGAAAATGTAGTAAATGAACTTGTAAGAAGCTTAAAAAATAAAGTAAGTTTTGTCGGACTTAATGTGAAGAATAATAATATAAGTGCAATAAATTGCTATAAAAAACTTGGATTTAAAGAATATGGAGAATTTGTTGCTTGTACAATAAAAATAACTTAGTGTGAAATATTAATACTTAATTTAAATATAATATTATAGCGAGAATGAATTTGATGTTTTTAGAGTTAAATATTAAGTTGAAAAGATATTTATTATCAATAGAGAAAAAAACTAATTGATAACAAAACTTGATAAATGATAAAGGTTATGATATACTTATTAATAAGCAATAAAAAACTATGTTACTTAATTTAGATCAAGGAGGAGAGCAATATGAATATAGATAAAACTAATAATAAATCTATCAAGAGTAGTAAGGCATCCAAGTATGATCTTGAGGAAATAAGAAAACATCTAAAAGAAGCTCTTGATAGTGTTAAAGAATTAAAAAGTTAATGATTTTTGCAGATATTTTCCCTAAGAAGTGTTGAATATAAACTTCTTAGGGACTTTTTTTATACTTGTGTGACCAAGTCACTTAATTTTTTTTGATTTCTTTATATAATTAGAATATAGAAAAGAAAAGGGAGATTTATCAAATGAATATTAAAGAATTATATAATGTATATCCAGTTCTCGAAAAAATAGATAAAGATAATAATGGAATAATAGCTTCAAGAGCAATTTTTAAAACTTTATATTCAGATGAGTATATATCTAGCAATGAATCTTCCTGCCAAGGAGTAGTGTTTGTAATAAAAGGAATGATAAAGATTCAGAAGATTAATAAAGATGGGGAAGAAACAAATCTCTATAACATAAAACAAGGAGAATTTTGTCATGAAGCCTTAAGTTGTTTATCAACACTTAATTCTTTAAATATATCAGGAAAAGCTATCCAAGATTCAGAAATCTGCATTATTCCTTTTGATGTAGTTAAAAAGTATCTCATAAGTAGCAATGAATTTTTGATGTATATGTATGAAGATCTATATAAAAAGTTCAGTTCAATAATAGAAAACAAAGAAGAGAGAATGCATGAATCTTTAGAAAGCAGGATTATTAAATATATCATGGATAGAAATAGTAAGGTTGTATATGTAACCCATAGTCAATTGGCATTTGAAATTGACTCTGTAAGAGAAGTGGTAAGTAGGAAGCTTAAAGTTATGGAGAGACAAGGATACATTAAGTTAGAAAGAGGGAAAATAATAGTTCTTAAGAATTTAAGAGAGTTTGAAGGAGGAAATAAAAATGTTTAATCTATTAAGAAGAAATACTGGAAAAGTAATAAATGTAAATGATATTGATAATGTTATAGGGAAAGTTGAATTAATTGATATAAGGGAAGAATATGAATATAAAGCTGGAAGTATTAGAAGCGCTAAGAATATACCTATGGGGAAACTTTTAAATGAGCCAGAAAGATATTTAGATAAGAATAAGGAATATTATATAGTATGCCAATCTGGAGGAAGAAGTTCAAGAGCCTGTAGCAATTTAGCTAGCAAAGGATTTAATGTTGTTAATGTAGCAGGAGGAGTAGGCTCTTATGTTGGGACAAAAAGAAAATAGATAGAGATATAAAAGGTTCTACAAGCTTATTAGGTTTGTAGAACCTTTTATTTATATTAACTACAAAAACTATTTAAAATCATACCTATAATGACAAGAGATAAACCTATAAAACCTAAGAAAGAAGGAAGGTTATCTTTAAATAGTATAACACTCATTAAAAGAGTAAATAAAATTTCTCCTGCTTGTGTAGATTCTACTATAGATAGTTTTAGAGGGCTTACCTTTACTAACTCTGTAGCTTTAAAAAATAGGGTTGTTGCTATTATTCCAGAAAAAACTGCTACAATTAATGATTGAGCTATTTGATTAGAGCTTGGTGGTCCTATATAAGGTAAACCCATTAGAGATAAAATTGTCCAAAAAGGGAGACTACATAAAGTCATTCCAAATATTCTTTCTAGAGTAGTAAGCTTATTATCACAAATCTCCATCATCTTACGATTACCCAATGGATAAGAGAATGCTGCAATTAATACAGCTACGGTTATTATGAGCGCATTTAGAAATGAAATATTTTTGGCCTCTTGAAATTGCATTATAAATATTCCAGCAAGAATAATTGTTGAATTCATTATAGATTTTTTAGGTATTCTAGATTTCTTTTCAAGTTTTTTAAAAAACATAGGGGATAGCAGGGCTCCTGCAATTATAGTAATTTGCCAAGTACCAGCAACCAACCATGATGCTCCATAAGATGAAGCAAAACATAGGGGAGCATAAAATAAACCGAAACCAACAGTACTCCAAACAAACCATGAAACAGGAGATTTCTTTATAGAATTTATTACATTAATAAGCTGTTTTTTTAATATCATGTAAACTAATAAAATAAAAAACATAAAAAAATATCTTAAAGAGGCGCTCCAAATCCAGCTACCTCCTGCAATGTCCATTTGACGGTTTAGAACAAAGGTAAAGGCAAAAAAGAATGATGATAATATTCCTAGTATGATTGATTTATTCATTGATAGACCTCTCTTATAAAAAGATTACTATATAACATTTTATTATATAATAGAATATATACAAAGGTTTATTCATAGAAATAAAGTCTTTGGAAAGGTACTTGACAACTAAAAAAGTATGTGATGAATGTGAGAGTCTAGATTAGAAGTATTAGATTTTCTATGCAATAACATTTTTGAGCAAGATTCAGAGGTATTGTATAACATCCAAAGTTATATTGAGTTAATATAAAACTCCTATTACATTAATTGCAAATATAATTTATAATTAAAATATCATAAAATTATGCAGGAGGATGGAATGATTAAGAATATAGTATTTGATCTAGGTAATGTATTACTAGATTTTAATCCTTTAGACTATTTAAAAGCCAAGGGAATAGAAGATAGTGTTAAATGTAAAGAGATATTTAATGAAATATTTAAAAGTGAAGAGTGGCTTATGTTAGATAGGGGAACCATAACAGAGGAAGACGCAATAAGAAGTGCTGGCTATAATTTATATGTTCTATCAAATTTTCATTTATTAGCTTATGAAAATGTAACTAAAAGATATCCATTTTTTAATTATTTTCATGGCGGTATTATTTCATATAAAGAAAATCTAATTAAACCAGATGAAGAAATATATTTAAGATTAATTAAAAGATATAATATAATTCCAGAAGAAACAATATTTATAGATGATACATTAGAAAATGTAGAAGCAGCTAAAGTTTTTGGAATTAATGGTATAGTTTTTAAGAATCCGAACAACTTGAGAGAAGAACTTAAAGGATATAAAATTAATATATAGACAAGAGGCTGTTCAAATATTAACAGCCTCTTGTTTATATATTTAGTTAATTAATTCTAAAATACCAAGTATAATTAATAAAAATCCAGATAATAAAGGCGCATATCTTCCTAATAGCTTTCCTAAGAAACTATTTCCTAAATATTGTCCTATAATAATAGTGAAAATGCTTAATATAAAGGTAAAGATTACGGTTAATGAAATGCTAATTCCAGTTACACTAGCAGCAACTCCTGAACCTAAGTTATTAAGTGCCAAACCAAAAGAAATTAAAAGAGATTCTCTCATGTTTATGTCTCCAGAGTTATCTAAATCAGTTTTTTTTGCATATTCAATCATGTCATCTATATCTTTTAAAGCTAGATCATTGCTTTTGCTGTTATTTATAAGGTTGCTTTCACTTTTATATATAAAATATCCCCCTAAGAAAATAATTAATAAAGAGCCTAGAGCATTAGCTATATTGTGTGGTAGAAAATTAGTTATATAAAATCCTATGGACATTGCTAAAAATGTTCCTGTAGAAGTTATAAAAGCTATTATAAGATTAGAAAATATTTTTATATTTATCTTTTTTATACCATAAGCTATGCCTATAACTAAGTTATCAAGATTTGAATATAAGGCAAATAGCATTGCAGATAAAATCACAGACATGTTTATCACCTTCCTTTGTATTCACTTTTTAATATATGAAAAGAGTTAAAAGAAAGTTCTAAATAGTAAGTTAAGTGAATACAGGGTACAAATATATTTCAATGAAAAAGTAATAAGTTAAATAATGGTTAAATAATTATTATATTTATCTTAAATTTAGTTAATATTATACAAAAAGTGTATATTGTGTAGTATTATGGGTAGGTAGCTTATATTGCGGGGGGACGAAAATGAAAAGTAATACGATAAAAAGAATATCAGTTGGTATTTTGATGCTGTTAGTTTTACTAACTGGAGTTTATGGATGTACAAGCAAGACAGTAGCAGTTTCAGGAAATGGACCAGCTGATGTTAACGAAGAAAAAAAATTCGATTACAGTAGTTTTAAAGAGTTATCTTTGAATAAAGATGATATTAAAATTAAATTTGAAGGGAAAAATCTAGACACAACTTTACCTATTTATGTTGAGAACAATAGGTATTACCTACCATTAACAGAGATAGTTGAAAGGTTAGAAGGAAAGATAACTAAAGAAGGAGATGCAATTAAAATATCTCTAAATGGAAATGACATAAGCATAAACACTAAAGATAACAATTTTACAATTAATGATAAAACTCAGAATTTAAAGAAAAAATTAATGATTTCTGAAGACATAGTTTACATATCAATGTTTGATTTTACTAAGATTTTAAATTTTAAAACTGATTGGAGTTTTGATAATAAAACTATCACTTTCTTTAATAATAGAGAAAAGATTGATAAAAAAGAAGTTGGTGATGCACCTAAAACAGCACTTATAAGAATAGAAGATATTGGAGTTAGTAAAAATTATAGATACGTAAATGAAGAAACTTTAGAAAAATTAAGAATTGTTTCAGATTATATGTACTCTGAAGGAATACCTTTTCATGTTGCTTGGGTTCCAAGATATATGGATCCTAAAAGAAATGAGGATAATGATTTAACTAAAGAAAATAATATGTATTATTCAGACTTTTTATTTACTTTAGATTATTTTGAGGACAGAGGTGGACTTATAGGACTTCATGGATATACTCATCAAGCAGGAGATGATGCTAGTATTGAAGGAAAAGAATTTGCAAATTCAAAGGATCCAAAATCTTATACTAAAGAATTTACAGAAGAGAGAATTAAAGCAGCACGTGATACTGCAAATAAATTAGATATTAAGCCATACTTTTTTGAGACTGGTCATTATGCTGGATCAGATGATAATTTTAGAGTTATAGAAAAAGAGTTTGATTATATATATCAGCCTAAAAAAGATGGGTCAAAATATATAGTAAGTGCAAAAAATGAAACTAGAACTGCAAAATATATACCAGCTTACTTAGATTGTATAGATGGTAAACAAGATACAGATAACATGCTTAACAAAATCAACAAATTACCAGCTGATGTTATGGCGTCTTTTTTCTATCATCCTAATATAGAATTTGAAGATATAAAAATTACTAAGGATGATACTGGTTATCCAACTTATACCTACTCAGAAGAGTCAACTTTACATAGAGTAGTTAAGTTACTTGAAAGTAAAGGGTATAAATTTAAGAAAATAACAGACTTATAATATACAAATAGAAAGGACTAGCTGTTTTCAGCAGTCCTTTTCTATTTTAGCTACAACCACTTGTAGAACCACAAACTAAGCATAAAGAGCAAGTTCCATTAGGAACTATTTGTTCACTTCCACAATTATTGCATTTTACCTTATGATGACCTTCTGGGATGATTTCACTTGAAATATCTATTTTAGAAGGTATATTTTTAATCTTATTTTCAAGAGACTTAGCATAATCTAATAGTTCTTTATAATTCATAGATTCAAGAGACTTAGTGGTACCATCTAATGATACATTAAGTGGTTGTGAAACCTTTGAGCCATCTCTGTATAGTGCTATACATTTTACTCCAAGTTTCCAGGCTTCTTCATGAACCTCTTTAAAATCTTCTATAGTAGCATCATTAGGAAGATTTACAGTTTTAGAAATAGCTCCAGAAACAAAGGGAGTTAAAGCAGCAACCATTTTGACATGGCTCGTAGGAGAGATAAATCTATATCCTCCAGAAGACTTATTTGCAGTGTCAAAAATTGAATAATGATTTTCATTTAAATAAGGAGCTCCTTCTATTTTGCCATTTTCATCTATATATGATACTATAGATGAAATTTCTGCACCGCTATAATTTAAGCTTTCTAAAGCAGTTTTAATAGTGGAGTTGACAAGTTTCATGTAGCCTCCACCGCTTAGATTTTTCCATACTATATGTGAGAAAAAAGGCTCTATGGAAGTAGTATCACAATCCATTGCTAAAGCAATTGTACCTGTAGGAGCTATTACTGTTACTTGAGCATTTCTAAACCCAACTTCACTTCCATGTGAATAAGCTAAGTTCCAAGAAGTTTTTAAGGTTTCAGATAAATTGTTTAAAGAAAGCTCATTTAAAATTTTATGGTTAACTTTAATTGGAGTATAATTTAAATCTTCAAAAGCACCAGATAAAGCACCTGCGGCTCTTGAGTGATTTCTAATTACTTTTAACATATATTCCTTATTAATATCAAACTTCGGAAAAGTACCAATTTTCTCAGCCATAAGTGAAGAAACATAATAAGAATATCCAGTAACAATTCCCATTAAAGCTGCAGAAATTGTTCTTCCTTCTTCACTATCATAAGGAATTGCCATAGCCATTAAAGTTGAGCCAGTATTAGCAATACCTAGACCAGTGGTCCTAAACATAAAGGATTTTCTTGCAATTTCTTCTGTAGGAAATTGACCTTGATAAATTGTGGTATCTAAAACAACTTGAATTAATGCAGTTAGATGTGTTAAAGCATCTAAATCAAAGGCTTTCTTATGTTCATCGTAAAATTTTCTTATGTTTATACTTGCTAGGTTACATGCGGTATCATCAAGGAAATGATATTCAGAACAAGGATTTGATGCATTGATTCTGTTGTGTTTAGCATCATATAGACCATCTTCTCCAGCAGGGCAAGTGTGCCATGCATTTATTGTATCATCAAATTGGGGAGCTGGATCTGCACAATTCCAAGAACTTTCATTAAAGCTATCCCACAATTCTTTTACTGAGATTACTCTATTAACAGCATCAGTTTTTCTTCCTTTAAGAAGAATAGTTTCATCAGAATTAGTGGTAGCCTTTTTCATAAATTCATCTGAAAAACGTACAGAATTATTAGCGTTTTGACCAGAAACAGTTTCATATGCTTCTCCTTCAAAACCTATGTCATACCCCATCTTACCTAAATCTCTTACTTTTTGTTCTTCTCTTGATTTCCAAGTTATAAAATCCATTATCTCTGGATGGTCATAATCTAAACAAACCATTTTTGCAGCTCTTCTAGTAGTTCCACCAGATTTTATAGCACCTGCATTTCTATCAAGTACCTTTAAAAAAGACATTAGGCCTGAGGATTTGCCGCCACCAGATAAAGGTTCATCTAATGCTCTTATGTTTGAGAAATTGGTACCTGTACCAGAACCAAGTTTGAAAAGTCTAGTTTCAGTAGTTATTAAATCTGTAATAGAACCAGGGCCAAGTAGCTTATCTTCAATTTTGTTTATAAAACATGCAGAACCTTGAGTCCTAGTGTAGGCATCTTGTGATTGAAGAATGTTACCTAATTCTTCATCATAATAAAAATGTCCCTCAGCTTCCTTAATTATATTATAAGAGAGTTTTAATCCAGTATTAAACCATTGAGGTGAGTTAGGAGCCCACATTTGATTTAAGAGAGCAAAAGCAAGTTCGTCATAAAATATTTGAGAGTTTTCTTTATTTATAAGTCCTTGTTCTAAAGCATAAGCAGTCCAAAAGTTAACTAATCTATGAGTTATTTCCTTCATGCTTCTTTCATAACCAAGAGTGTTTGGAACACCACTTTGTCTAAAATATTTACTGGCTATAATATTACATGCATTTTGTGAATAAAAGTCAGGAAATTCTAAATCTTCTCTAGAAAAAATGGTTTTATTAGTTTTGTAGTCTACAATATGAACAGATACGTTTTTCCATTTAAAAAGATCATAAACACTATTATTAGTAGTGTCTAATTCTTTAGTAAAATATCTAGTTATTAGTTTATATAAGTCATTCATAAAACAAATCTCCTTCAAATAAAAACTTCATTAATATATTTTACACACAATATATTGTGCAATGCAAAAGTTGAAATACTATATATAGTTGAATGTCTGTAGGTTTTATTAGTAAATAATGCTATTATCTTCTCATTTCTAAGTTTTTTAATTCATGAGAAAGAAAGATGGATGAGAAGAGATTATTTGAAATTTAATGGTATATAATTAGGTAAATACATATAAGTAGAAGGAGAAGAAATTTTAAAGGAGAAAGGTAGGATGATAGAAGATAATAAAAATTCTTTAGAAAAAACAAATAAATCTTTTGCTAGTGGGTTAAACTGCTACAAAATTTTTTGGATTTTTTTTATAGGATGTATTTTAGGAGTGGTTATTGAAACTATTTGGTGCATTATAACACGCTTTAGAATTGAGAGCAGAAGTGGTCTTATATATGGACCATTTAATCTTGTATATGGCTTTGGAGCTGTTATAATAACTTTGAGTTTATATTGGTTATATAATAAACGTGATTTGTGGGTATTTGTTGGAGGAATGTTAGTTGGAGGAGTTTACGAGTATTTATGCAGTTGGGTGCAAGAAAAGATATTTGGAACAGTTTCGTGGGAATATAGCCAGATGAATTTTAATTTAAATGGTAGAATTAGTTTATTGTATTGTTTTTTCTGGGGAATATTAGCGCTAATATGGGTAAAACAAATATATCCAGTTTTATCAAATCTAATCGAAAAAATCCCAAATAGAATAGGAGTTTCTTTAACGTGGGTATTATTTATATTTATGATATTTAATACAGGTATTTCAGGTTTGGTAGTAGAGAGGCAAACTGAAAGACGTGAAGGAATACAAGCGGTATCTTTTCTTGATAAATATTTAGATAAACATTATTCAGATGAAGTATTAAGGAAAATATATCCTAATATGATATATGTTATTGAAAAATAAAAGGTTGCCAGTGATTATTTATTACTGGCAACTTTTTCTTATATATTTGGATCTTCGGCAATTTTCTTTAAATTTTGAATCATGCCGGGTTTTATTTGATTTGAATATATTTCATTTTTTATCTTAGGAAACTTAGTCATTATTAAAAATATTGTACTCATTATTTTATATTTAAGAGAATTATGTGAAAAATCGAATATTCCTAATTTCTTATAGGCTTTATAATCTGCTAAAAAAGGAAATCTAAGTTTACCGTAAATATCATCTCTAAAAATCTTCGTACCTCCAACACCAAGGAAGGTTGATGGTTTAATGAAATCAGCTAATGATAAGTTTATAGCTTTTGAAGCTAAAGCATAAAGCTGATTATCTATTTCATTTATAGAAGAATATTCATCTGTAACAAAGTCTACTAGATTTGCTCTCTGCCACTGGGTATAGGACTCAAATATTTGTTTAAGGTTAGGTATTTGAGTTAATGGACCTGATATAATAAATCCAATCTGCTTACCTGTAATAGTCGGAGTATGGGTGTTAAAAAAGCTTCTATCAAAAAATCTTTTCCATAGAGAAGATAAATATCTGTCTTTAATATCTCCACAAAAAATTATTATATCTGAATTTCTAATTTTATTATTATAAAAATCTATAAATTCATCTTTTCCAGTGTAAACACACTCATAGTTATATCCACATTTTATGCAACCTAAGCAGCCACCTTTTATATCTATTTCTTGAAGATTAATTATTTCTATATCATCTATAAAAAAGGAGCTAAAAGTATTGATCATATTTGATAGATTGCTATTTTCAAGAGAGTCAGTTATTAGAGTTAACTTTTTATTAGAAGTATCTATTTTGTTAAAAGTAGCTTCACTTTTATAGACTATTGGATTATAGGATAATTTAGAGTAGTTTTTAGTTGTAGTAATTTTGTTATTAATTGCATTAAAGTAATTTTCATAAAAGGCTAAAATAAGTTTTCTACTGCTTTCTTTTTCTAAATCATCCATATGCAAGGATAAATAATCTACAAAGTTCATGCCTAGGTCATCGCAAATAGCATTTATATAGTTTATTGCAGTATGATCTTGAAAGTGAATTGATGTAGCTAAGGCGCAGGCGTATTTGCCTTTAAAAGAATTAGTGACTTTTCTTTCAAAAATTAATTCAATAAATCTTTTATATTGAGATGCAACTAAGTGATAATAAAGAGGAAATGCCCAGATTACTCCATCACTAAGATTTATTTCATCTATAACTTCCCCAAAAAAGTTCAAGTCTTTTTCAAGCTTATTTATTTGCTGTGCAATATTAATTATATTAAGTTCATGTTTAGGAAATTTCTTTTGAATGTATTTGATATACTGCATAGTAACGCTTATATCACCTTTTGGACTTCCGTTTAAAACTATTATTTTCATTTATTAATCCCCCTTAAGAAACTATGTTTACGGTGTAAACTTTATTCCATTATATGTCGGCAAGTTTACACTGTCAACATATAATGATATAATTTAATAAAGAAATATTTTTTATTTCTAGGAGGAAGATATGAATAGAGAAAATTATCATCATGGAGATTTAAAGCAAGAGCTTATAGATAAAGGATTGTTATTGTTAAATAGGGAGGGCTTTGAGAAATTCTCTTTAAGAAAGGTTGCTAGTATGTGTGGAGTTAGTCATACTGCGCCATATAAGCATTTTAAAGATAAAGAAGAACTAATAGAAGAGATTATCAAAAAAGTGTGGAAAAGTTTTAATATAGCGCTATCAGAATCTACGAATAAGTATAAATTTTCACCTAAAGAAGAAATCATCGAAATGGGAAAAGCCTATGTGAAATTTATGGTTGAAAATCCAGAATACTTAAATTTCATGTTTTTATGGGGGAATAGTACACCAATAAAGATAGAAGAAAATAAATTTAATTCTTATGAAGGAAGTGCTTTTGAAGTATTTAAAAATTCTGCTGAAAGATATTTAAAAGAAATTAATATAGATGACACTGAGTACACTGAAAGAATCTTGACTATGTGGAGTATGGTTCATGGAATAGCTATACTATTAGCTAAAGGAAGTATAAAATATAACGGAGATTATTTGTACCTTACTGAGAAAATGATAAGAAGTGGGTTAGGAATTTAAACACTTAGTTCCTGTAAATGAATAATTGACAATGTAGTATCCAAAAGGATTTAAACCTATACTAAAGGTAAAAAAACACAATATTTATCAGTACCGATAGGCACTTCTTCTAGATTTTTCATATATTAATTATGGAAAAATCTAGGAGGAGTGTTTTATCACGAGTATAATAAGCAAAATGATATATAAAATGATGCTACAAGGTGGGGGAATAGTTGAAAAGAAATTCAACTCAAGTACGGAAAATTACAGTAAGGTAAACAATGAACTGTTATTTAAGATATTAAAAAACAATTCTAAAAGTGAATTTGGAATTAAGTACAAATTTAAGTCTATTAAGTCAATAAAAGTATTTAAGGATAAGGTTAAGTTAAGTGAATATAAGGATTATGAGAGTTATATAAATAGAATGGCAGAGGGTGAGAAAAATGTTTTAGTTAGTGAAGATGTAATATATTTTAGTCATACATCAGGAACTACAGGTAAACAAAAATTAATCCCTTGTACGAAAAGCAGTAGAAAAGTTGCAGCAAAGTATATGGCCTTACTTATTAATAAATTTACCTATAATAATTTTAAGGATACTTGGAAATTGGATAAAGGGCTAATGATAGCTGATATAGTGATGACCACATACACTGAAGGAGAAGTACCTATTTGTTCAGCAACCTCTGGAGGAATTAAAAGTATAAAACCTCTATTACCATTTTTATATACTTCACCAATAGAAGTTATGGAAATAAAAGACAAGGAAACTGCCTATTACTTGCATTTATTATTTGCATTGGAAGAATCTAGACTTTCATATATAAATGGAATTTTTATTTCAAATATATTAGACTTACTGAGAATTTTAGAGGAGAAACATCAAGACTTAGTAAATGATATAAGGAAAGGTCGTATAAATAATAACTTAAACATAGATAAGACTATTAGTGAAAAATTAAATAAGCTTATTGCTCCTAATTCTACTAGAGCGGATGAATTGGAAAAAGAGTTTAAAATAGGATTTGAAGGAATAGCTAAGAGAATATGGCCAAGGCTATCATATATAGCGACAGTAACAGGAGCAAACTTTTCTATATACGATGATAAGGTAAATCATTATACAGACTCAATACCTATATACTCACCTGTTTATGCAGCCAGTGAAGCTATGATTGGAATTAATCCATATGCTGATAAAATAAGATATGTAATTGTCCCAGATACAGCTTTTTATGAATTCATTCATGTTAAAGATGGGGAAACAGAAAGCGGAGATACCTTCAGCTTAGATGAGATTAGATTGGGTGAAAAATATGAAATAGTAGTTACTAATTATGCAGGGTTTTATAGATATAGAATAGGAGATATCATTAAAGTGGTAGGATTTTATAACGGATGTCCAGAGGTTGAATTTGTATGTAGAAAAAACCAGCTGCTAAATATGGTATCTGAAAAGACTAATGAAGAACATATAACAAATTCAATAAAGAAAACAATGAAATATTTAAACTTAAGTTTGGTTGATTATACAACATTACCTGATAATTCTATTACACCTGGAAGATATATTTTCTACTGTGAGTTTAAGAATGACATTTCTATTTCTACTGTGAGATTGATAGAAGAAAAACTAGATAAGGAAATTAAAAATTCTAATTTAGCTTATGATAGAGCAAGAAATACTAATAGATTAGGAAAGGTAAAGATTATAATCCTAGCACCCAAGACATTTAATTCAGTTAAACAATACTTATTTAATAAAGGAATATCTAAAAATCAGATAAAGATACCAAGAGTTATAACCAATAATACAAGCATATTAAATATATTAAATCGCAATAGTAGATTATAGAATGTATTAATAAATATTGAAGGCACCAAAGGATAACTTTGGTGCCTTTTACAAAGTAAATCATGAAAATAGCTTATTGGGTAATGAAACTAAAGAATAAACTACAATAATATCCATATGATATACAAAAAATAAAAGGAGCGAAAAATTTTGATTAAAAGTAAATTAATTAAAAAGGCTGTTTCAGTTATAGCTATGACAACTCTTATGGTTACGGGGGTAATACTTGGGAATACAAAAACAGTATCTGCGGTAACATCAAGTGCTATTCCAACGCATGTCTTAGTAGGTTATTGGCATAATTTTAATAATGGTTCGGGAGACATTAAACTTAGAGATGTTTCATCAAACTTTGATGTCATTAATATTTCTTTTGGAGAACCAACTACAGTTACATCTGGGGATATAAGATTTACTCCATATAATGCAACGGATTCTGAATTTAAAAGTGATGTTCAATATCTTCAAAGTAAAGGAAAAAAAGTTTTACTATCTATAGGAGGACAAAATGGTGAGGTTCAACTAACAAGTGCTGGAGCTGTTACTAGTTTTGTTAATTCCGTAAGTACTATTATTGATAGATATGGATTAGATGGATTAGATGTAGATTTTGAAGGACATTCACTTCATTTAGATGCAGGAGATAAGGATTTTAAGAATCCTACAACGCCAGTTATAGTTAATACTATTAGTGCATTAAAACAATTGAAAGCAAAATACGGTACGAATTTTGTTTTAACTATGGCACCTGAAACTTTTTTTGTTCAACTTGGACATACCTATTATGGCGGATTAAATTCATATGTTGATAATAGAGCAGGATCCTTTTTGCCAGTAATCTATGGACTTAGGGATTCTTTAAATTGGGTTCAAGTACAATATTACAATTCGGGTTCGATAAATGATATAAATGGAAAGGCACAATCCATGGGAACTGGTGAATTTTATGCATCTTTAGCTGATATGTTATTAACTGGCTTTAATGTAAATAATGATCCTAATTATTTCTTCCCAGCATTAAGACAAGATCAAGTTGTTATTGGTGTTCCAAGCTGTAATAGTGCAGGAAATGGGTATGTTTCAAATTCTGAAGTTCAAAGCGCTTTAGATGGATTAATTTACGGAGGAACCGTTGGAAGTTATAAGATTAATAATAAATACCCTAATCTAAGAGGGCTTATGACTTGGTCAATAAATTGGGATAAGTATACAAACTATAATTGGTCAAACTATTTCAGAAACTATTTCAATAATTTAACTCCACCTACTAACACACTTAAGGCAGCAACTTTAAGCTCTTCAGCTGTTACGAGTGGAAACTATACAATATCTGCAGTAATTCCAGGCTACAATACTGCAACTTCATATAAGATTTATGAAGGGACAACTGTAATAACCTCAGGAAGTTTAACTGTTGGGCAGGCAAGTAAAACTATTAACTATAATATTACATCAAAAACTCCAGGCACTTATTCATATAAATGTGAATTAAGTGATGGTAGTAAAACAGTTACTTCGAATCAGATATCAGTAACAGTTTCAAGTTCTACAAATAACAATGCATGGGTTCCAAATCATGCATATAAAGTTGGGGATATAGTAACTTATAATGGTGGCACCTATATGTGCCGTCAAGCCCATACCTCATTAGTAGGTTGGGAACCAAGCTCTGTACCAGCTTTATGGCTAAAGCAATAACAGTGATTTATATGTAAGAAATAAAGAGTTGTCCATAGCTTAGGCTTGAACAACTCTTTATTATTTAATATCTTAAAAGAACACAGGAAGCTATTACTCCAGCGCCTACTGTCCAAAGAATAACATGGTCTCCAGGATTAAGTTTACCATTTTTTATAGAATCAGCTAAAGCTAAAAATGGACTAGTTACACCTGTGTAACCAAACCTGTCTCCAACAAAAGGAAATTTCTCAACTGGTTCTTCTAGCGTAGCTTGAATCATATCAATATTTTTTTTTGCAAATTGAGATAAACAATAAAGTTTAACATCCTTTTTAGTTAAATTATTTCTTCCTAAAATATCATTTATTGAATCTACAGAACTTGCAAAAGCATCGTCTGTATTAAAGTCTATCCACTCTATTATTCTGTTATCTTTTTCAGGTGCTTCTTCGGTTGCAAGAACATTTGAGAATCCTTCAGGTGGGAAGTTTATATAGCAGCTTAAAGAACTGTCCACATAAGAGGAGCTATCTATAAAATCGGAAGGACCGTTATCAACATTTTCTAATAAAACTGCACAAGCTGATTCACCAAAGTTAGCATAAGTTATAGCTTCGGATTTTCTAGAATATCTAATAAGTAAATCTGAGCCAACTAAAAGTGTATATTTTATTCTATTATTACTTTTCATAGTTCTGCAAACTTGATCAAAAGCATTGATCATTCCAGAGCAATTACCGTTCATATCATATGCATTAGTTTGTTTACCTAAACCTAAAGCTTCATGTATTTTGACAGCATTTGTAGGAGATAAATACTCTGGGGTTGAGGATACAAAAACAACTAGATTTATATCGGTTGGATCTATGTCAGAAGTTCTTAAAACTTTTGTACAGGCTTCAATTGCCATAGTCAAAGAGTTTTCATATGGATCTTCTGAAATATATCTCTCTTTTCTCCCTGTAACTTTTAAAAGCCCAGAAATGTCTACTCCTTGTTTAGAGAAATGATCTAAAAAGTATTCGTTTGAATATTTTGTTTTTGGATGATAATAGTCTATCGCTTTTATTTTCACATTCATTTTAAGTTCACCCTGCTTTCAATAATATTTAGTATTTTTGAACTTACAAAAACAAAATTTTATATAAGTAGTTACTATTTTACTAAAAAATATATATAATGGATTATTTTTTTATGTATAAAAATGAACCTTTAGTGAAAAATGAGGAATTATGTAATAAAGTTTGAGATAATATAGAAGAAAATATAATAACATGATAAACTATTAGGGAGATTATGACGAAAATATATATAGATGGATATTAAAACATATTAAGGATGATTATTATACAATCTCTAAGAGGGGGAAAGACAATGGATTATAAAAAGAACATTGATTTAAAAAATAAGATTATGCTTGCAGGATTTATAGGATCCGTAATATTAAGAGTTATATTTGATGTTATTTTGAAAGTAGATCAAAAGGCTATAGTGATTTTAATAGCGGCAGCTATACCTTTAGCTTTAGTTGACATCATTCTAGTGCTAAGAAAAAAAATCATACCGGCTATGTATTTTGGGATATTTATGTATGGGGTCGTAATATTTATAATGTTTATATCTGATCCTAATTGGGCAAATTTTATTTTGATTTATTATGGGGTAATGCTTATTAGTGTTTATCAAGATTTTAAAGTATTGATAATAGAGGCTCTGGTATCCTCAGCATTAATCATATATTTCTTTTTAACATATAAGACAAGCCTATTTGCTTCTGTAGGCTATGAAGAATTGATATTTTACATATTATACATTGTAGCAGCATCAGCTGTACTATCTATTAATGCATTTATAACAAAAACAATATATAAGAACATAGAAGACAACCATAAAGAAACGAAAGAGGCAAAACAAAAAGCAGAAGTATTATTAGAAAAGATATACACCACTATAAAAACTTTAACAGATGCTAACAAAAAAATAAGAAATGGAATCTCTTCAACAGGTCAGATAACAGAGGAGATTACAAGCTCAACTAGTGAGGTTTCAGCAGGAGCTTCAAATCAAGTAGAGGTAGTAGACAGCATGAAATCTGTCATGGAAGTCGGCGTAGAAAAGGTTGAGGAAGTTACAAACGCAATAAGAACTATGGAAGAACTTTCAAGGTCTACGGAAAATGTTGTGTTAGAAGGTACAAATAAAGTGGATATACTATCATCAGAAATGAATAAGGTTAATTCAGATATTACTAGTGTAGTTTCATTAATAACTGAGCTAAGTGAAGAAAATAGCAAAATAGTACAAATAATAAACAGTATTACAGAAATATCAGAGCAAACGAATCTTTTGGCACTTAATGCATCAATTGAAGCAGCAAGAGCTGGAGAACATGGTAAGGGGTTTGCTGTAGTAGCTGAAGAAGTTAGAAAATTGGCAGAGGACTCAAAAGCATCAACAGATAAAGTTGAATCAATACTTAATAATATATCAAATAAAACGCAAGTAGTTGCAAATCAAATACTTAAAGAGCAAAAATCTATACAGGCTTGTAATGACCATACAAATGATGTAAAAGATTTATTTAAAAATGTTAATTCTAATACCTCGAATGTACTTAGTCATTCAAAAAATGTTAGTTCTCAGTATAGAATATTAGAGAAATCTATGAAAGATTCCTTAGATTCTGTTCATAATATCAGCGATAATGTTGAAGAAACAGCAGCATCTATGGAGCAAATATTTTTAGCAATAAATGAATTAAATAAAAGCATAGTAGATATGACAAGCAGTTATAACGAAATTGATAATATATGTAAAGAATTAGAAAGCTTATAAAATAAAAACCATTATTGCATTTGTGATAATGGTTTTTACATATTAGAAATTATTTGTTCTTTACTGATTGACATATATTTATTATAATTATAAATAACCATATAATAAGGTAATGAAAATTATAATACATTATTCAGGAGGATTTGGCATTAATGAAATTAGATAAAAAACTAATACAGTATTGCTTATATTTTGCAGGAACGGCTCTTTTAATTTATGCGGGTATAAGTCTTTTCGATAATATAGGAGGAATAATTAATTTTATTTCACGAACAATAGGATATTTTATGCAGTTAGTAAAGCCTCTTTTTATAGCATTAATAATAGCATATCTACTTTATCCTGGAGTTAAATTTATTGAAGAATTTTTAAGAAAAAATAACATATTTAAAAAAGAAGGCACAAGACGAACAGTTGGAATAGTAACTATGTACATATTAGTAATGGCAATATTTATAGCTATAATTTCTGGTATATATATCATGGTTGGAGGCAAACTTTCAAATAATACATCCATAACAAATATGACCGCGTATTTAACTGATTACTTAAACAATTCAACTCTTTCAGTAAATTCTATAAGTGAAAAGCTAGAAAGTTTAAATATTTCTCTTCTTGGAGGAAATTTAAATGATAAAATAGCGCAAATAGTAAGTTCTATACAGGTATATGTAACAAACAGTATAGGGGCTATGGGGAACTTTGTAGTTAATACAGGTGGAAATATTGCAACATTTTTTATAGCTTTAGTTCTTAGTATTTATCTTATAAAGGATTCAGAATACTTTATGGATTTATGGAATAAGATTTTTAATCTTATCTTTGGAAAGAGCAAGTCTGGAAATAAGTTGAAAGAAATATTTAATATAATCAATGATACTTTTAATAATTATATAAAAGGACAACTATTAGAAGCATTTATGGTTGGAGTATTATCAACAATTGCATTATTCCTTATAGGAATAGACTATGCCTTAGTTATAGGTATAATAGCTGGTATTTGTAACATGATACCATATATAGGACCAGTTGTAGGAACTATACTTGCTGTAGTTATGGCTTTATTAAGTGGAGAACCAATAACTGCCGTATGGGCAATCATAGGAATGCTTGTGGTTCAGCAAATAGACAATAATCTATTAGCACCTAAAATAGTTGGTGATAGTGTAGGGTTACATCCAGTATTTACTATGCTTGCAATACTTATAGGTGGAAATGTTGGTGGTCTTATAGGAATGCTTATAGGAGTACCACTTGCAGCTTCTTTGAAAATACTATTTAGTAGATGGTATGCAAATCATATGGAAAAAGTTGATGTTTAAACATAAAGTTAAGCTACAGAAATCTTTTTGTAGTTTAACTTCTTTTTTTTGATTCTAAAATCATAGGAGCATAACAGCATTGGAACAGCAAAACAGGGAAGCATAATTGCATAAAAACATACTTGCGTAGAAACATAAAAACATAGGAACAGCGGAACAGTGAAGCATTGGAACATTGTAACATTGAAACAGTGTTATGAAAATATATTGACTTTCCAGTGCAGGGGATAGGTTATACTGATGTTATGGAGGGGAAGAAATGTATAAAATAGGTGAGTTTTCAAAGATAACAAATATGACTGTAAAGACTTTAAGATATTATGATGAAGAAAATATACTAACTCCATCTTATAGAGATGAGGATACTAATTATAGGTATTATAGCGAAGAGGATTTTAAAAAGGCGGAGCTAATACTGATGTTACGAAACTTAGATTTTTCTATTTCTGAGATTAAAGATCTACTTAATAGCTATGAGGATAAATCAGATTTATCTTATTATTTACAAGAAAAGAAAGAGTTAATAGAAAAGAAAATTCAGCAAGAAAAACTATTACTTAAAAAGATAGACCTCTATATTAATTTAGATAAGGAAGAGGAGATTAGTATGAGCTATGAAATTAAAATTAAAGAGCTTGAAGCTGTGAGGGTTGCATCAATTAGATTTAAAGGAAAGTATAGCGATGTAGGAAAGCATATTGGGAAAATATATAAAGCAATAAAAGGGAAAGCAGTGGGAGAGCCTTTTAACTGTTATTATGATAGTGAATATGCTGAAGAGGCCGACATAGAACTATGTGTACCAACATCAGAAAAAATTGAAAATGACGAGGTAACAATAAAAGAATTACCTAAGATAAAAGCAGTTGCTACAATTCATAAAGGTGATTATGGGAGCCTAAATATGGCTTATAAATCCATATTAGATTATGCAAAAGATAAAAATTATAAATGTTTAACACCATCAAGAGAAATATATATTAAAGGGCCAGGTAAAATATTTAAAGGCAACCCTAATAATTATATAACTGAAATTATAATTCCAATAGAGTAGGAGGAGAAAATAGAATGACTCAAGTTAAGTTAGATTATAAAAAAGAGTTTAAAGATTTATATCTGCCTAAAAATGAACCAATGGTGGTTGACGTTCCAGAGATGAATTTTATTATGGTAGATGGAAAAGGAAATCCAAATGATGAGGAAGGAGAATATAAATCTGCAGTAGAAATTTTATATGCTTTATCTTATGCTATAAAGATGAGCAAAAAGGGAAGTTATAATATAGAAGGTTATTTCGAATATGTTGTTCCACCGCTTGAAGGTCTTTGGTGGGTAGAGAATGATGAAATGGATTTTACTAAAAAGGATAAATTTGAGTGGACATCAATGATAAGACAGCCTGAATTTGTTACAAAAGAGGTGTTTGAGTGGGCATGTAGTGAGGTATTAAGAAAGAAACCTGATTTAAATGTTTCTAAGGCTAGATTACAAAGTTTCAGAGAAGGTCTTTGTGTTCAAATTATGCACATTGGTTCATATGATGATGAACCTAAAACTGTAGAAAAGTTAGATAAATATGTAGAAGATAATAATTTGATAAATGCAATCTCTACCATAAATGAACAAGGTATAATAAAAAGACATCATGAAATTTATCTGTCTGATCCTAGAAAAACAAGCTTAGATAAACTAAAAACCGTAATAAGGCATCCTGTAAAAAACTCTTAATATCAATAAAGTTAGAAAAATAAGCTTTAAAGTATACTTTTACTAAGCTTTAATTTAGTAGAATGTATACTTTTATTTATGCTATAATACTAAAAATAAATATTTAATTTTGTAACGAATTAATCAAATCAGAATAAGCTAAAGTAAAGAAGTAGTGATTTTTATAGGGAGGGTAAAGAATGTGGAAATTATTTGCCATACTTTCAGCAGTATTTGCAGCGCTTACATCAATTCTAGCCAAAATAGGTATTAAAGGAGTAGATTCTAATTTAGCTACTGCTATAAGAACTGTAGTGATAATAGTTCTAGCATGGGGAATTGTTTTAAGTACAGGAGGATACAAAGGGATAACCAGCTTAACTAAGCAAAATTGGACATTCTTAATACTTTCAGGTATAGCTACCGGATTGTCTTGGGTATTTTATTATAAAGCTATTTCGTTGGGACAAGTTGCACAGGTTGCATTGATTGATAAATTAAGCATAGTACTTACATTGATTTTATCATTTTTCATATTAAAAGAAGATTTCACCATAAAAACATTTATAGCAGGAGCACTTATAACTTCAGGTACTATTTTAATGATCTGGAAATAGATAATTGGATATATTTTGAATTTTAATAAGATAAGAAACCTTGAGAAATTGAGGTTTTTTATTTTTTATAATCTAAGTAAATAAATTAGAGGTATAATAGTTAGTGTAATTAATTGTTATATTTCAAGGAGGTAGAAATGAATATAGAATTGGACGTTCACACACATACAATAGCAAGTGGTCATGCTTATAGCACTATAAGAGAAATGGCTAAAGAGGCTTCTAATAAAGGTTTAAAATTGTTAGGAATTACAGAACATGCAACAGGAATACCAGGAACATGCGCACCTATTTATTTTGCCAACTTACGAGTGGTTCCTAGAGAGATGTATGGAGTAGAACTTATGCTTGGAGCTGAGATAAATATTTTAGATTATGATGGTAAACTTAGTTTAGAGGATAGAATCATAGATAAGTTAGACATAAGAATAGCAGGAATACATCATCATTGTTATACACATGGAACTATGGAACAAAATACAAATGCTATAATAGAGGCAATAAAGAATCCGAGAATAGATATTATAAGTCATCCTGATGATGGGGATTGTCCTTTAAATTATGAGGTTATTGTACAAGCCGCTAAAGAGTATAATACACTTTTAGAGCTTAACAATAACTCCTTAAATCCTATTAATAATAGAAAAAATGCTAGAGAAAACAACATTAATATGTTAGAGCTATGCAAGAAGTATGATGTGGAAATTATAGTATCAAGTGACGCTCATATAGATACAGATATTTGTAAATATGATTTAGCATATGAAGTTTTAAAGGAAGTTAAATTTCCAGAGGAACTTATAATTAATAGATCAATTGAGAAATTCAAACATAAGATAAACTTAAATAGAATTGCTGCACATAAAAATAACATGATTATCACATCATAATTTAAAATTTAAATTATAATATAAATACAAAATCAGTAAGAAGCAGTTGGTAGAAATACTAACTGCTTCTTACTTTATTAATACAGAAACAATTATGAGCAATAAGATTAAAAATAATATGATATAGTATTAAGTATAGATTTATCAAGGAGGGCGAAAATGAGCACTTTAGAAGTATTGGAATTAAAATATTTTTATAATGATTCAGTTAATAGTATTTTTCCTGTGATCTTAAGGGATGATAAAGAAATGATTTTGATTGACTGCGGTTATCCAAATTCATTAGAGTTAATAAAAAAAGCAGCTAAAGAAAATAATGTAGATATAAGTAATTTAACAAAGGTTATAATTACACATCATGACTACGATCATATGGGATCTTTAGCAGAGATAAAAAGAAAGTATCCAAGTGTTGAGATTATTTCATCTTTAGAAGAAGAGAAATATGTAAGCGGAAAAGTAAAATCATTAAGGTTAAAGCAGGCAGAAGATATTTACGATATGCTTCCAGAAGAAGAAAAAGTTGGTGCTAGAGAGTTTCAAAAGCAGCTTGAAGCTTTAGAGAATGTTTATGTAGATAAATGTGTAGAAGATGGAGAAGTTCTTAATTATTGTGGTGGACTAGAGATAATAAATACTCCAGGGCATATGCCGGGACATATATCAATATATGTTAAAGAAAGCAAAACCTTAATTACTGGAGATGCAATGGTTATTGAAAAAGGTCATTTATTTATTGCTAATCCTGAGTATACCTTAGATATGATTAGTGCAAAAGAGTCTATAAAAAAGTTTATGCCCTATAATATAGAAAAGATTATATGCTATCATGGGGGAGTACTTACAAATAATATTAAAGAAGAGCTTGAGAAAGTATTATAAATGGTCAGGATAATGTAGTTGATGGTTGAACGAGCAAGCTTATCATATATAATTAAGACTTTGAAATGAAGTATACAACAAAGTTAAAGCACCTAGATTTTTCTAAGTGCTTTTATTTTACTTAAGGATTAGAGTATCTTTAGAAACTTCATTACCATTTATGAGAAGAGTTATAGAGTGCTCTCCAGGATAATGTTTACGTGTAGTCAAATCTTTAAAGCTATGAGTACGCCTGCCTTCTATATTAATATCTTTTGAAATTTCTTTATCTGATAGAAGAAAGGCTTTGCTGGATTTTTTACCTTTAGCTTTTATAAAATCTATCTTATATTCTATTCTAATTTTAGTTTTTCTATTTACCTCAAGTTTTAAATCGTAATGAAGGTCACAGCTATCTCCTATGGTTATGTTATAAGGATTTATTTTCAGTAAAGCTTTTTTTATTGAAAAATCATTGCTGCCATTAAGAGAATAACCGAAAAGTTCAAGAGCTTTTGGATGCGACCTTTTTATTAAAGTTCTACAACCATGTCTTATTATCCAATCGGTATTAGAATTTACACCTTTCCAAGCTAAAGCTGTTTCTAATACTAAATTAGGATTATCTTTTGAGATATCATTTAAATTATTACTAACGCTTTTTCTTACATAAAGTGATTCATCACTTTTTAATATTTCAAGTACAGATAAAACTGGAATAGGATCTGTTTTAAAAATTGGAAGAGACATTCCCCAAGGTAGACGGGGCCTTAAACCTTCACTAGCTAATCTTCGAACATGTTCATTTGAACTATTAGCCCAAGATTTCATTTGGACTATCATAACTTCAGGCTTTTTAAGTATAAAGGGTCTAACAGCAAATTCAGATGATGACTTAATTGTGAATCTTTCAAGTGCCTTCATTGATAGGGACCAATATTCATCATTTTGACCATATACTTCAACAAAGTCAGGGAAAAATAAATAAGGAAATCCAACACAAGATTCATCAATAGAGAATAATATATCTAATGCTTTTTCGTATTCAGTTGGGAGATGTTCACCTAGTGCAAGAGTTATCTTACGAATTCTCTCTTTTAGCTCAAGACTTTCCCAAGAATTGTCCATTACTGTATGTATAAAACTATCTATATTAAATTTATCATATACTCTATGTATTTTTTTAGCAAAATTACTAAGGAAAGTTTCATCGTACATGTATTTTAAAGGAGTTGGCATTATATCACCTCTTATAATTAGTTATCTTTATTATAAATCAAATAACATGACAATAGTACGTCATATTATTTAAAAGTGCATTAAATTATAATTAATAAAAATAAATAATTTTGTAAAGTAATAAATGAATACAAAAAGAGTATTCTATGTATTAAGGAGTAATTATAGTTAGAGGTAAAAATGTATATATCACTACCAGATACTTTTTTAGTACCAATTCTTTATATTTGTAGCGAGATATTAGAAATCAAAGCAGTGGAATTATATGAATACAACTGGAGAAATCAATTTATAGATAGATATATTGGAAACAGACAAGGATCAATAGGAGTATCATTACCAAGTGAAATACAGAATAGGTGGGCAATAGATGGAAGAGCTATGGAAATGCAGGCTGATATGTTAGGAGTGCCACTTAGAGTTACTATAGCTGAAAATAATGCTAACAGGCAAAATGAGCAAATAGATGAGATGATAGATCAAGGTGTTCAAGTTCTAATAATAGCTCCTATAAATTCTAAAAGCTTAGCCCCTGTACTTGATAGAGCAAAAAAGGCTGGAATTAAAATTATAGCTTATGATAGATTAATACTAGATGCAGATATAGATGCATATATAACATACAGCAGCTTAAGGGTTGGGCAGATTCAAGGAAGATATTTAATAGAAAAAGCTCCAAGAGGAAATTATATAATTCTATTTGGGGACCCAGCGGATAACAATTCATCTCTGCTTAGAGAGGGAGCTATGGAGTATATAAGACCTCGTGTACTACAAAGATATATAAATATAGTAAAAGAAGCACCAGTTATTGATTGGAATCCATTAAATGCATATAATATAGTTAAAAATGCACTTGTAGAAAATAATAATAATGTAGTTGCAATATTATCCCCTAATGACAATATTGCAAGTGCTGTAATTAGAGCATTGGACGAGCAAGGGTTAGCTGGAAAGGTATTAGTAACAGGTCAAGATGGAGAGTTAGAAGCAGCTCGAAGAATTGTAAATGGTACCCAAAGCATGACTGTTTTTAAAGATAGTAGAGAACTTGGAAAGGAGGCAGTTGATCTTGCTGTAAAACTTTCAAAAGGAGATCCTGTGGATGCTAGTACAACTGTTAATAATGGAAGAAAAGATGTTCCAACTATTTTACTCACCCCTGTGTTAGTTGATGAAAATAATTTAGATAGGGTTTTAATAGACAGCGGATATCTTGATAAAAATCAAGTTTACCAAAGATATTAGTAAGGAGTATAATTTATGAAAATTTATACAATAGGACATTCTAATTATTCTGTTGAAAAGTTAATAGATATGCTTAAAATTTTTAATATAGATTGCGTAATAGATATAAGGGGAACACCCTATTCAAAATACAATGTTCAATTTAATAAAGAGACAATAAGAAAAACACTTACTGATAGGGGTTATTTATATATCTATATGGGTAAAGAGTTTGCAGCTCAAAGAATGAATAGAAGTTCTTATACAAAGGAAGGCTATGCAGATTTTGAAAAAGCTATGAGAGATGAACATTTTTTGGAAGGCATAAAACGATTAAAAAATGGTTTAAATAAAGGGTATAAAATAGCTTTGATGGGAGCTATGCAAGATCCTATTAATTGTCATAGAGCAATACTAGTAGGAAGAGCTTTAAGGGAAAAAGGCTTCGATGTTAAACATATATTACATGAAGGAACATTAGCTTCTCAAGATGAATTAGAGGAAAGAATTTTAGAAAAATATTTCAGCACTAGAAATCAACTCACAATTGATGCTCTATTAGGGCAAGAGCCAACTAAAGAAGAGCTCATAATAGAAGCTTATAGGAAAAGTAACAGAGAAATTGGTTATAGAGTAGAAAAATTAAAAGATAAAAAATAGCTATACATTTTAATATGCATAGCTATTTTTTATTATGAACCTAAAGAATATTGAAGAACATTTTTAACTTTAGGTACAAGGTAATGTGTGCCTCCTATGGATTTAGTATCTTCCATCATCATTGCGATTACCATTTTAGGATTATCCATGTTTATTCCAACAAACCAAGAATTCTCAGTGCCTGCAGTATCTCCTTGATTTAATTTTATTTCAGCTGTACCAGTCTTTCCACCTATGTTAACTCCATTTATTTTAGCTAAATTACCTGTAGCTTCCGGACTATTTACAACTGCAATTAAATCATTTTTTAATATATCTATGTTATCCTTACTTATAGCATTTTCTTTCCATATCTTTTGAGGATTAGAATCACTAATTTCAATTATAGGATTCATTATATTACCATTATTAACTACTGCGCTATACATTAAAGCAGCGTGTAAAGGTGTAATTAAAAGTTCCCCTTGTCCATAAGCTGTATCTGCAAGAAGTTCATCGGTTTTTAAGGAATTGTCACTAGATATTTGATTTTTTGCCATAGGGTATGGGAAAGGTAAATCTTCACCTATACCAAAAGATTTAATTCCTTCTACAAACTTATCCTTGTCAACTTTTAATGCTTGTTGTGCAAAATAAATATTGTGTGAGTATATAAAAGCATCTTTAAGATTTACAGGTTTTCCAGGATCAACTGTAGTAGTTATAGTTTTGCCACCCCAAGAACTGTCTTTTTGCCAAGATGCTCCCTTAATATCTAATGCTTCATCTGGTTTTATAACTCCTTGATCTAATCCAATAGAAGCTGTAACAAGCTTAAATATTGAGCCTGGAGCATAGGAATTATTAAATCTGTTTACTGAAATATTAGACCAAGTTGAATCTATTTGTTTCTTCAATGTATCAGATCTATAAGTTACAAAAATGTTAGGATCATAAGAAGGTGAGCTAACTAATGCTAAAACTTCACCAGTTTTAGGATCTAGTGAGGAAGAAGCACCTTTTTTACCGCTCATTTCAGTATAAACTTTTTGTTGTAGTGGTAAATCTATAGTAAGTTTTATATTTTCACCAGGTGATGATTCCTTCTGAAGTATTGTAACATCTTTACCATCTCTTGTTGCGGTTAACTTAAATCCATCTGTTCCTTTGAGTCTTGTTTCAAAAACTTGTTCTAAACCAGCTTTGCCAATATTACTAGTAGAACCGTAACCTTTATCTGAACTTTTTTCAAGCTCTTCTGCAGTTATTGGAGCAGTATATCCTATTAATGACCCTATAGCTTCTCCTCCATTATAGATTCTTGAGGAAACCTCCATATATTGTACACCAGGAAGGCTGGTAGCTTTTTGAATTTTTTCTTTATCATTTAAGGAAATTTTAACTAGTGGAATAAACTCATCTAGCTTATTTTCAGCATCTTTAAACTTATCTTTTATAAAGTCAATACTTAAATCAAGTATTGAGGATAGGGCTTGTATATTAGAATCTTTAGCTGTAAGAAACTTACGTGGATGTATTCCAACAGAAGCCACTTTGCCGTTTGAAGCTAGCTTAGTTCCATTTCTATCCATAAGTTCTCCTCTGACAGCAGTTATTCTTTGAAATTTTACCTTTTCTCCTTTTTCTAATTCAGGAAGTATAAGTTTTTCACTCCACTTAATTTTCCATGGATTAGATTTATCATTTGATTTAGTTAAATCTAGTGAATAGTCAGGGAGGTCTATTTCACCAAAATCACTGTTCATTGATAATGTAAAAGGGATACTAACTGTACTTTCTTTAGTTTTGTCTACAGTAGATAACTCCTCAGAGGATATAGATATGTCTTTTGATCCTAAACTTCCTAATATATTAGTATACTTATTTACAAAATCATCTTCGCTAATATATGATTTTGAGTCTTCATCTAATAACGTATATATTGATTTGTAATCTTGTTTGTTTAAATAATCTTTTAAGTTATTAAAAACTGTTGATGGTTTCTCTTTTTTTGAACATCCGAGAACCATTACAGAAATTAGAGATATAATTAATAACAAAGATATTTTTTTGAAATTTTTCACTTTACTTCCCCCTCAATAAATTAGTCTAACTTAAGTTTAACATAAGATATTAAAAAAAAACAATTTTATAACTTAAGAAAAATATAGAAGTAAATTGAAATTTAGAATATTATAATATATAATATTCTAAATTAATGAAATACAAAGGAGTTTAAAATGAGAACAGTATATAAAAACCCAAAGGAATTAGCAACATTTTTAAAGGATTCAATAGACTCGTATTTAGAAAATCTTATTACCTATGAAAAGTTAGAAGAAAGAGTAAAAAAGATTATTGATTCTAATGGGGAGAGAGTGTATAAGAATGGAATAATATCTCCACAACTTGCCAAGGTTTTAGGAGATTCAAGGATAGAAATAATGGATAAAATAGCTAAATAATACAAGACACCTTAGGGTGTCTTTTTTTACGAATAAAACGAATATGAGAACAAATGTTTGCATATACTTTTAATATAGTTTATAATATATTAAAGAGGTGATTAGTAATGGATATAATAAAAAAATCTATAGAAAATCATAAAGCTGTTACAATTATCTACATGGGTAAAGACAATAATATAACTAAAAGAAATATAGATGTATTAGGTGTAAATGATGAAAATATTAAAGCCTTTTGCCACTTAAGAAATCAAGTTAGATATTTTAAAAAAGATAGTATTTTAGCAGCTGAATACACTCATTAGAGTGTATTTATTTGTGAAATTAAAATGAAATAATTCAGTATGCTTATGATATTTTAGCTGAAAGTATAGAATAAACAAAATATACATAACCTAAGGAATATTAATAGTGAGGAGAATAAAGTATGAATAGATTACTAAAAGTTTTTCTTTCTTTTGTATTGATATTAACCTTAGGGGGATGCAGTATAGCCAAAGATGAGGTTCAAAATATAGATTCTTATCAAGATGTAATAAAAGACAAAGTAAAGAACATGTCTATAGAAGAAAAGATTGATCAGATGATGATGTTATCCATTGATAATGTGGTTGATAACGGGAAAACAATAAGGTTCACCAATGTGAATGAAGAAACTAAAAATTTTTTGAATAAGCATCAGTTAGCTGGAATTATATTATTTGAGTATAATATGGTAAATAAAGATCAGACCCAAAAGTTAACTAAAGATATTCAAGCCTTAAGCAAAGATAATAAGTTTTTTATAGCAGTAGACCAAGAAGGTGGAAAAGTAAGCAAAATACCTACGAGCAATAAAACAAAAAGTGCAAGAGAAATAGGAAATACGAAAGACTCTAAAAATGCATTTATAGCTGGAAGCACTATTGGAGAAGATTTTGAAACTTTAGGATTAAACTTAGATTTTGCACCTGTAATGGATGTTGATACTAATCCTAAAAATCCAGTCATAGGAAATAGAGCTTTTAGTAGTGACGAAAAGGTTGTAGCTGAGTTTGGAGTTGAATTTATAAAAGGACTTAAGTCTAAGGGAATATTAGCTACTGCTAAACATTTCCCAGGACATGGTGATACATCAGGAGATTCTCATAAAGAGCTCGTTAAAGTAATTCACGCAATAGATAGAATTGAGAAAGTTGAATTATATCCATTTAAAAAAGCTATAGAAAATAATGTGGATATGATTATGGTAGGGCATATAATAGTGCCTGCATTAGATGATGATAAAACCCCTGCAACTTTATCTAAGGCAATGATAACGGACTTATTAAAAGAAAAAATGGGGTTTAATGGAGTTGTTATAACTGATGCCTTTAATATGGGAGCTATAGCTAAAAACTATAATATAAAAGATGCAGTTGAAAAATCTATTAATGCAGGAGCAGATATTATTTTGATGCCAGTTACAGTAGTTCCAGGCGGGAATGAAAAAGATTATGAGGAACTTGTAACTTATATAAAAGATAAGGTTATAAAAGGAGAAATATCGGAAGATAGGTTAGATGATGCTGTTAGACGTATTTTGATTTCTAAGGAAAAGATTTAGATAATGAAAAAGATTGTAAATTTTTGATGAATAAAATCACTGAATAATATAATTGTAGTATAATACTGTAAGGGAGAGTGGTAGTATTATGGTACATTGGAAAGAGGAATATGTAATTGGTGTTGAACTTATAGATGAACAACACAAAAAGCTAATCGAAATAGCTAATAAAGTTTATGAATTGTTAAAAAATGATTTTTTAACAGATAAATACGATAGGATTGTTGAAGTTATTGAAGAACTTGCAAATTATACAGTATTTCATTTTAAGTCTGAAGAAGAATATATGCTTAGTATAGGGTATAAGAAATTTTTATCTCATAAGGTAGAGCATGATGAGTTTATTAATAAAATAAATAGTTTTGATTTAAGCAAGATAGATGAAAGTCAAGAAAAACATCTAATAGATATATTAAACTTCATTATTACATGGATAGATGAACATATTATCCAAAAAGATAAACTAATAAATTCTTAATATTTATAAAAGGGCTGTAGGGCTCTTTTTTTATCTAAAAGGGAGTGAATTTATGAAAGTTTTATTTGTAACTGCCGAAGCATATCCTTTTGCGAAAGTTGGAGGTCTTGGAGATGTAGCTTTAGGACTTCCTAAAGCTTTAAGGGACAGAGATATTGATATTAGAATTATAATGCCTAAGTATAAATTTCCTAAATACTATCGTAAAAAAATTAAAACCTTAGCTAAGTATGAGACGTTTATAGGGTGGAGGACAGTTCCTTGTGTATTAGAACATTGTAATTATAAAGGAACAGAGTATTATTTTATAGATAATCCGGATTATTTTTATAGAGAAAAAGTGTATGGTTATGGAGATGATGATGAAAGATTTATATTTTTTTCTAAAGCAGTATTGGAAGGGATAAGATATATAGAGGACTTTGTACCAGACATATTACACTGTAACGATTGGCATTCATCTATGGTTATACCATTAAAAGATATTTATTATAAGGAAGATAAATACAGAAATATTAAAACCCTCTTTACTATTCATAATCTTGCTTATCAAGGGCAGTTTGGGAAAGATACTCTTTGGATGCTTGGAATAGATGAAGAAAGGTATTATACTGAAAAAGAACTAAAGCATAATGAAGGAATTAACTTTATGAAATGGGCAATTAATAAAAGTGATATGGTAACAACAGTAAGTCCAAGTTATTCGAAAGAGGTTAAAGAAAAATATTATGGATTTGGTTTAGAGAAGGTTTTGAAAGATAAAGATGAAAACTTTTTAGGTATACTTAATGGAATAGACTATAATCTATTTAAAGTTCCTATAGAGAATGGAACTATACAAGATTTAATTAAATATAAAAAAATAAATAAAAGAAAACTTCAAGAAAAGTTAAATTTAGTTGTAGATGAAAACACACCTATAATATCTGTAATAAGTAGATTGGTAAACCAAAAAGGAATAGGTTTATTAATATCTAATATTCATGAATTAATTGATAGGGGTATGGAAATAATTGTTTCTGGAACTGGAGAAAGCTATTACGAAGAAGCATTAATGGAATTAGAATCAAGATACAAAGGAAGAGTAAAAACTATAATTGATTTTAATATAAATTTAGCTAATGAAATATACTTATCTTCAGATTTGTTTTTAGCGCCCTCAAAGTTTGAACCTTGCGGATTGACTCAAATGATATCTATGAGATATGGTACTATTCCTATTGTGAGAGAAGTAGGCGGATTAAAGGATAGTGTAAAAGAATTTAATTTTTTAACGGAAAAAGGTAATGGATTTGTTTTTAAGGAATTTGAATCAAGGGATATGTTAGATAGTTTAGATAGAGCTTTAGATGTATACAGAAATAAAAACTTATGGAACAAGGTTGTAGAAAATGCATTTTACTCAGATAATAGTTGGAATAAGGGTTCAAAAAAGTACAAGGATATATATGATAAGTTGAAGAAATAGGGGTTATAAGGTATAGTTATATTTATTGAGGATAACTTTAACGAAAGAAGGGGATTTTTATGATAAAAGCAGTTTTGTTTGATCTAGATGGAACAATACTTGATACTAACGAGCTTATTTTAACTTCTTTTAGAGAAGCATTTAAAAAAGTATTAGATATCGAACCTTCAGACGATGAAATATCAAGACTATTTGGGAAACCGTTAGTTCAATCATTGATACCTTATACTGAAGATAAGTTGGAGGAATTAGTAACTACTTATAGAGATCTTAATGATGTTAAACATGATACTATGTGTTATGCATTTCCAGAAGTGAAGGACATGCTCCAAGAACTTAAAGGAATGGGAGTTAAACTTGGTATAGTAACGTCTAAAAGAAAAATAATGGCAGATAGAGGATTAAAAATAGCAGGAATATATGATTTGTTTGATGTAATTATGACACCTGAGGCTACGGAAAAGCATAAGCCAAGTCCAGAACCAGCTATAGAGGCTTGTAGATTATTAGGAGTTGATCCTTATGAGGCTATAATGGTGGGTGATGCAACTTTTGATATAATCTGTGGAAGAGATGCAGGGTGTAAAACTATAGGAGTCAGGTATACAGTGGTTCCAATAGAGGAATTAATAGGCACTAATCCAGATTATCTTATAGATAGTCCTATTGAGATAGTTAAGATAATAAAAAGTTTAAAGAAAAAATAGTGTAAAATGAAATGCCATAGCTCGATTAGAGTAGCTATGGCATTTATTTTAAAAATATCTTCTTTTTCTACGTCTGCTTTTTGCAGTTAATAATAAATATGTTAAAGTAAATACAACTATTAAAACACCTAAAGTAATCAAATAGGTTACTATGTTAGTTTTAATAAGAGTAAAGGTATTTATATTTATTTTTCCTATATATTTTTGATTATAATCTCTAATAGAAAAGTTAACTTCAGTTTCAGGCTTAGCGGCTAAAGACCAGGCATCTTTTCCTTGAACATCAACAGCTACAGTACCTTCATTTTTGTTAATATCATTATCGTATATAGTTATGTCTTTATCAACTAAAACACTTGCTTCAACTGTTTTCTTTGGTCCAAAGAATTTGAATGCCTTATAATCAACGTTAACTTTAGCAACTTCGGTACCAGAAGAAATGTAGGAAGTTTTTTCAGCAGCATAACTATAGTTTATTAAAGATTCCATATCTTTAAATACTTGAGGATTATTAATATCTTTACCAGAGTTTAAAACAACCCCAACTATCTTTCTTCCATCTCTTTCATATAAAGCAACTAAACATCTTCCTGCTTTTTTGGTAAAACCAGTTTTACCACCTATACATCCATCGAGACCTAAGTTTTCATTTCTATTGTCAACTTTAAACTCCGCAGTTTTGTTTATAGTTATAGTAGCTTCTTTTGTTCCCATTACTTCTTTTACCCAATCATTATGGTAAGCAGCTTTTCCTATAGTAGCTAAATCAAAAGCGGTAGTGTAATGACTATCTCCATTTGGACCATCATCAACTCCATTAGGTGTTACAAAATTAGTGTTTTTAAGGTTTAATTCTTTAGCTTTATCATTCATCATCTTGATAAAGTTGTCAGATGTACCCCCTACAGCATCAGCAACCATGTAAGCAGAATCATTAGCAGAGTATAATAAAAGTGCGTTCATAACATCTGCTGCTGTCATAGTCCCACCAATTGGTATGGGTTGGAAATTAGTATTTAAAGAGTAGGCTGGCTGAGCCTTTGCCTCCTCAGTATATTTAATATCATCATTTTTAGATTTGTTTTCAGCAAATAGTAAAGCTGTCATAAGTTTAGTAGTACTTGCTGGATAAGCCTTTGCATCAATATCTTTAGCATATATTATTTCGCCGGTTTCATAATCAATAGAAATAGCTGAGGTTCCTTTTATACTTGGAGCTTGTAGTTTTTCTACAGCATGGGCTTTAGTTATAAAAGGAGAAATTATTGTTAAAGATAGTGTTAATACTAAAGTAGAAATTAAATTCTTGCGTTTCAAAGTGTCATCTCCCTATCGTATTAATATTTTTAAAATTATACTTTTAAATTTTGGCATTTATAAGTATAACATTATTATAGTATAATAACAACTGTAAAAATAATTACCAAGGAGATACAAAATGGATACAAAATCAATAAAAACATTGCTACAGAATAGAGTACCAAAAGAAATTGGTAGTTATAAAAGAACTTCGGTTATGATTCTTTTATACGAAGAAAATGATGAGATTTATTTGATATTAGAAAAGCGAGCGTTAAATCTAAGACACCAACCAGGAGATATTTGTTTGCCAGGAGGAAAGATCGAAGAGGGAGAAACTCCTATAGAGGCAGCTGTTAGAGAAACGGTTGAGGAGCTTGGAATAGATAAGGAAGATTTAGAGGTATATTCGGCTATGGATTATCTTATTACACCTTTTTCAGTAATAATGTATCCTTTTGTAGCTAAAATAAAGGAGCTCAAGGATACCTATAGTAAGGATGAGGTAGATTCATTAATTAAGATACCATTAAAGTTTCTACTAGAAAATGAACCTATATATCATGAAGGTGAGTTAATAGTAGATAGGGGAGAGGATTTTCCTTATGATCTCATAAGAGGAGGAGAGGGATATAAGTTTTCAAAATGTATGTATGAAACCTACTTCTATATATGGAAAGATGAGGTTGTATGGGGGCATACTGCTAGAATTATTTATGCACTTATAGAACTCATGAAAAAGAATAAACCAAGTTAAGCTGGTTTATTCTTTAAAGAGTTTATTACATTTTCTTTAGCTTTTAATTCAAAGGAATCATTTAAAGGAGTAAGATCTATTTCAATTCCTTTATGAGCTAAAGCATTTTTAATTAATCTATCAGCAAATTCAGGATTTTTAGAAAGAAGTGGACCATGAAAATAACTTCCGTAAGTATTTTTATAAATACATCCTTCCATACCATCTTCACCGTTATTACCATAACCTGTGATGCATTTTCCAAGAGGTTTTAATCCCTCACCTAGATAAGTTCTTCCAGAGTGGTTTTCAAATCCTACATAGGTCTCATTAAAATCTTCATTATGAATCATAGTATTACCTATAAACCTATTATCTCCACCTTCTGTATAAAGGTCTAAAATATTTAATCCATCTAACTTTTCTCCATTTGGTGCAGAATAATATTTTCCTAAAAGCTGATATCCACCACATATAGATAAAAAAACTTTTCCATTCTCTATATAATCTCTTATGGCATCCCTTTTTTCTCCTGTTAAATCTCTTGAAACAATGGATTGCTCATAATCTTGACCACCACCAAAAAATACTATATCATATTCATCTTTCATAAAAGGTTCATCTAAAGAGAGATTTATTATGTTTACATTAATTCCTCTTTTTTCACATCTGTGTTTTAATATTAATATGTTTCCTAAATCACCGTATACATTCAATAAATCAGGGTAAAGGTGACAAATATTTATTTCCATAACTAAACCTCCTACCAAAGTTTTTCTATATATCCTTTTGAGTGAAGATATTTTCTATAATTAATCATAGCAGTGTAAGTAGCTAAAATATAAATATTTTTACTTTCACTAGCTAATATAGAACTTGTAAGTCCTTCATAATCCTCTTTAACTATAAACTTTTCATCATTAAGACCAGCTATTTTAAGTCTTAGAGCCATATCATACATTCTTATTCCGGAGATGAATATATCCTTTAAGTTAAGAGTGTTTAATTTTTCAAAGTGAACATCCCATATCCAAGATACATCTCTACCATCAGCGTAATTATCATTAAGCAAAAAGGCTGCTGAGAACTCGTCTTTATTAAGACAAAGAGTATCTATAGCTTGATTATATCCAGCAGGATTTTTAACTAATATTATTTTAATTTCCTTATTGTTTATGGTTAATGTCTCTTGTCTACCAAAACTTGAGGATTGATTGCCTAGTGATTCAATTATTTTTTCATCCGTTAAACCAAGTTCTTTAGCAATAGAGTAAGCACATAAACCATTGTAAATATTATAAACACCAGATTGAGTTAAAACCACTTCATTACCATTAAAGGTTATTTTGGAACTATCTGCAGTAAGTTCTAGAATATTATCAACACTATACTTAAGGTCTTCTCTCTTAAAATCACATTCTGGACAATAATAATCACCTAAATGATTGTAGGTAATAAAATTATAAGAATAAGGAGCTTTACAGAACTTACAGAACTTAGCATCAGCGTTTATATCTATTTTATTATCATCATTAACAGAAGCGTTAAAGCCATAATAAACTTTAGGATTAGGTAGATCTAATCGTCCAAGTAGGGACTCGTCTCCATTTAGAACTAAGGTGCTGTTTGGAACCTTCTTAATTCCTTCAAGAATTTTTTCTAAAGTTGTATAAACTTCGCCATATCTATCTAATTGATCTCTAAATAGATTAGTTATTGTAATTATATCAGGGGAGATATGTTCAGTTATAAACTTAACATTAGCTTCATCAACCTCAATTACAGCATATCTTAATTCTTTAGAGAAGAACTTGTAGTTTTCAACAAAACATGAAACTATTCCAGATAACATGTTGGCTCCGGTACTATTAGTAATTACAGAAAGACCATTATTTTTTATGATATTAGTAATCATGGAAGTAGTAGTGGTCTTACCATTAGTACCTGTTACAAGGATTACTTTATAATTTTTAGCTATATCTTTTAATATTCTTTTATTTAACTTTAAAGATACTCTACCAGGAAAATTACTTCCTCCCTTAAAGAGCTTCTTCGATAAAAATATTGTTGTTTTACCGGCTATTATACTAATTAAAGACTTAATATTAATTTTGCCCACCACCTTTAAAAATCTTTTAACATAATTTATATACACTAAAATTTTCAATTAATCAATCTTTTTAGATTATTGACTATAATATATATTTTAAATCTAATTAGAAGTATAACATAATGGATAATTTATATAAAATAAATTTGTACAACAAAATTTATAGCTTTTTAAGAAGTATTTTGTTAGAATCTACTTAGGAATTATGAAATTTTAGGAGGAAATATGGATAATTTCAAGGAAAACCTATACATGATTAAGGATAAGTGTAAGAAATTAATTAAAACACTTTATAGTAAATATAATAAGGCGGCTGAGAAATGGAGTTTCTTAAAATCTAAAACATTTGTAGGGATTGTAGTAGCAGTTTTATGTATTGTTATTTTCTCCACAGTAGCTAACCTTAAAAAGGGACGATTAACCATTGCGAATAACAAGGCAGAGGCTCTTTTTTATGAAAGAGATTTTGAAAATTCTTTAGTTGAATATAAAAAGATACAAGAAGATGATAAATGGCCTATATGGACAGTGAAAATGGCAGAGGTATACTCAGTTAAAAGAGATTACGAGCAGTCAAATAATCTATTAAAGGAAGCAATGGAAAAAAGAAATGAACTTATGGTTTCAAAAACTGAAAAACTTATAGAGAAGGATAAAGAGTTCATAAATCATGTAGTTTTTACTTATTTCATGAATAAGGATTATGATGATGCACTTAAAATAGGTGAGGAATTTTTAAATACATATGAAGGGTACAAACCTTTAATAAAAACCATGTATACAGTATATATGGTAAATGGTGAAAAAGATAAAGCAGAAGAGTTAGTTAAAGAATATCCTGTTGATGAGGAATCAGCTTATGATATGGCTGTTTTAGCTAAGATGCAGATGATTCTAAATGATTGGGACAAAGGATTAGATACATTAAAAGAAGCTTGGAATAAGGATAAAGATGAGCAGAAGGTTTTTGATATAATAGCTCAAGAAGCTGCTTATAATAAGAATTTTATTTTAGAGAAATTGGTTGAGAGAGTTTCTAAAGAGCCAGAAGAACTTGCGTACAAAATGTGGATTGCTAAGGTTTATTCTATGTCTTCTGTATCAGCAGATATGGCAGACAAGTATCTACAAGAGCTAGAAGGAAAAGATGTTGGTAAAGTAAATATAAAAATAATTAAAGCTAAAAATTATGAGAATTTAGGAGAAAGTGAAAAAGCAGCAGAGTTATTAGGCGAAATTACAAAAGAAAATAAAAACTCCTACATTGCATACCATACTGAAGCTTGGAATTATTACGAAAAAGGTGAATATGATAAAGCTTTAGAAATGGCTGATAAAAGTATTTTAGCTAATAAGGATTACCCAGATAATTACGGATTTTTAATACCTGATGTAATGATGAAAAAAGGGAATACAGAAGAGGCAGAGCCATATTTTAGAACAGCTCTACTTAAGGAACCGTTTAATTTCAATATAATGGTTAAAATAGCGGACTTCTATTGGTATACAGCCAAGGATAGTAATGCAGCATATGAGTATTTTAATTTAGCATCATTAGTAAAACCTATGGATTCAGAAGTTAATTATAATATGGCTATGATTAAAGTAACCAACAATGAAATGGATGCAGCAGTAGAATTATTAAAAAAATCAATTTCTTTAAATGAAGCAATTCCTAAATATCATAGAACATTAGGAACGGTATACATGAATAAAGAAAAATATACTGAAGCTATAAAAGAAGTTAGGTATGCTTATTCTGCAGATAAGGCAGATCCTCTAACTTTAAATAATGCAGGCTGTTTTTACATTTCTATAAATGGAGATTTAGATAGAGGAATGATAAACTTAAAGGCAGCATTAGATGGGAAAGATTCAATTAATGATGAAGAAATAAAAAAGGCTATAGAGGATAATTATAATAAAGCTAAAAATCTTTATGATGAATTTCAAAAAGAAACTGGAGCATCGCTACCTGTCCCTGAATTTACCTTGTTTTATTAATTAATAGTGGAATTTTATTGGATTTTGTATTATGCTAAAATGAGATTAAAGGAGGTATGTACATGTATCCAATTATATTTGAAAATTTGTATTATGATAGAATATGGGGAGGAAGAGAGTTCGAGAAATTCAGAGATAATCTTCCAGAAGGTGTTATTGGTGAGAGCTGGGATATAGCATGTCATCCAAATGGAACTGGAATAGTTGCAAATGGTGAGTATAAAGGAATGACTTTTACTCAATTAATAGAGGAAAAAGGAACAACTTTATTAGGAACAGAAATCAAAGGAGATAGATTTCCTCTTTTATTAAAACTTATAACTTCAAACGATAGTTTATCAGTTCAAGTTCATCCTAATGACGAATATGCATTGAAAAATGAAGGAGATTTAGGAAAAACTGAAGCTTGGTATGTAATAGATGCTAAAGAAGGTGCAAAACTTGTTGTTGGAACAAAAGACTGCACAAAGGAACAATTTGCAAAAGTCATAGAGGAAGGAAATTTAGAAAAGTATCTAAATGAAGTTCCTGTAAAGCCTGGAGATATGTTTTTTGTGAAAAGTGGATTAGTTCACGCTATTGGAGAAGGCGTATTAATAGCTGAAATTCAACAAAATAGTGATACTACTTATAGAGTATATGATTATAATAGAGGAAGAGAAATTCATGTAGAAAAAGCTTTAGATGTAATAGATTTTTCACTTAAGGGAGAAAAATCTAATGGAATTACAGTAAAATATGATGGATATGAAAAAACTTATCTTTCTTTATGTGAATACTTTTCTATTGAAAAATACGATATAAAAACTGAAGTTAAAGAGGTAAGTGATAAAGAAAGATTTTATCTTTTAACTTGTGTAGAAGGAAATGGTGAAATACATTATGAAAATGGGGATTTAACCATTACTAAAGGAGATTCAGTTTTTATTCCGGCAACATTAGGAGAATACAGTGTTAAAGGTAATTTAAAAGTTTTAAAATCTTATGTTCCAGATGTTAAAAAAGTTGAAGAAGAGCTTTTAAATAATATTAGAGGATAATATATAGAAATGACACCTAAAAATAGGTGTCATTTTTCATATAAAAATATTCTAAAGAGGAAGGGGAAGGATGTACGTGGTATATGAAAAAATAAAGAACAAATAAGATTAAACTAACACCATTATAAATAATTTATTATACATAGATAATCTTTCGACTAAATACAAATAAATCACTACCTATAACAATGGTTCGTTCCACCATATAAAATATTTACACAACCCTATATAACCTCACGGCTATATAACATCATTACAACACCTTATATGATGTTAGCTAAACCCTATATGATAAGTTGGAATATTAGTATAATAAGAAGTTTTAGTTTCCGACTANNAAAAACACTTTTCCTAACCATATAGAATTCACTAGATCAAATATAAATCTGAATCAACTTATACTCAATTCTAGCAAGCTTAAATAAATCTAAAAGAATCATTTAAGTATTGGCTTAATCATTATTTGTTCCATGCTATTATATTAACCAGAATTAGTTTTTATATTCTGGAAAGTTATGGAGAATAATTAGTAACATATTTATTAAGAAACTTTCAATAAGATGGACAAGCAAAGTCATAGGTTCTATAATTAAGTTTAGATTATAAATATTAGGTTAAGGAGAGAAAGAATGGGAATTGATTATTTAGTTATTTTAAAAGCTATAGTTATAGCAGTAGTTGAAGGAATAACAGAATTTATACCAATATCATCAACAGGTCATATGATATTAGTTGGGAACCTTATAGATTTTAAAGGTGAATTTGCAGATATGTTTGAAGTAGTTATTCAACTAGGTGCTATTTTAGCTGTTGTAGTTCTATATTGGAAGAAGATATACACTACTGTATTAGAATTTTTTAATTTTCTTTTTGGTGGGAAAAAAGAAGCTAAAAGAGGATTTGATTTTTGGATATCGGTTTTAATAGGTACAATCCCTGCCATTATATTAGGTTTTGCATTTCATGATCTTATTAAAGAAAAATTATTTTCAACAAAAACAGTTGCTATTGGATTTATAGTAGGTGGAATTCTTTTAATATTAATTGAAAATAATTTTAGAAGAAATCTTAAATACAAAAAAAATGTTACAAGAGATATAGATAAGATATCTTTTGTTCAAGCTATAAAAGTTGGTATATTTCAATGCCTTGCTATGTGGCCTGGTATGTCAAGAAGTGCATCGACTATTATGGGAGGATGGGTTTCTGGTTTAAGTACTCCAGTATCGGCAGAATTTTCATTCTTTTTAGCAATACCAGCTATGATAGGAGCATCAGGTCTTGATTTAATAAAATATAAAGGATATGCAACTATGACTTCAACTGAATGGTTAGCTTTAGCAGTAGGATTTGTGGTGGCATTTCTAGTAGCTTTACTTGTTATTGAAGGCTTTATTGCATTTTTAAAGAAAAAGCCAATGAGAATTTTTGCTATTTACAGAATTTTTGCAGGAATAATATTAGTAGCATTAATAGCTACAGGTGTAATTAAATAGATTGAATAACTATAAAGAGTATAAATAGATTTTGTTGAAATTATTATTTATGCTCTTTTTATTTAAAATGCATACAATATAAAGTTAAAAAAGGATATGATTCATTAATATTTAACAATGAAAAGAGATGAAAAATGTCTTTGCACTTTCAGAATATTATGATATCATTTAATTGTAACAATAGTCTGAAAATTTGCAAACGTTTTGCAAAAAGTCCTTTGAATAGTTTAAACATTAGAAAGTTTATAGTACTTTCAATGCAATATAAATTTAAGAATAACCTACAGAAGTAGAGGGGGATTAATATGGTACAAGGAATCAAAAAAATTGCACTACTAACAGGAGGCGGAGATTGTCCGGGATTAAACGCTGTAATTAGAGCAGTAACTAGAACAGCAATATTAAACTATGGGTATGAAGTTATAGGGTATAGATATGGGTATAGAGGACTATATAATAATGATTATGTTCCTTTAACATTAGAAAGTGTATCAGGGATTCTTCATAGAGGAGGAACTATTTTATATAGTTCAAACAAAGATAACCTTTTTGATTATACAGTAGAAGAAAATGGAGCCATGGTTAAAAAAGATGTTTCTGATGTAGCTGTAGAAAACATGAAAAAAGAAGGCGTAGATGTTTTAGTTGTTATAGGAGGAGATGGGACTTTAACTTCTGCAAGAGATTTTGCAAGAAAAGGTGTTAAGGTTATAGGAGTTCCTAAAACTATAGATAATGACTTGGCATCAACAGATATAACTTTTGGATTTAACACTGCTATAGGAGTTGCTACGGAGGCTTTAGATAGACTTCATACAACAGCAGAATCACATCATAGAATTATGGTTTGTGAAGTTATGGGAAGAAATGCTGGATGGATTGCATTAGAATCAGGAATAGCTGGATCAGCAGATGTAATTTTAATTCCAGAAATACCATACGATATAAATAGAGTTGTAGATAAGATAAATGAAAGAAAGCAAAATGGTAAACCATTCTCTATAGTTGTCGTGGCAGAAGGTGCTAAGTCAAAAGATGGAGATGTGGTGGTAGCTAAAATAGTTAAAGATTCTCCAGATCCAATAAGATTAGGTGGAATTGGGAATAAATTAGCAGAAGATTTAGAGAGTATAATAAAAGAAAATGAAGTTAGATGTACAGTTTTAGGTCATGTTCAAAGAGGCGGTATTACTTCACCATTTGATAGAATATTATCAACTAGATATGGAGTAGCAGCTGCTGATTTAATTAGTAAAGGAAAGTTTGGAAATATGGTTTGCTTAAAAGGAAATCTTATTTCATATGATTCTTTAGAAAATGTAATTGGAGCTAACAAAAATGTAAATCCTACCGGTGAGCTAGTAACTATAGCTAAAAAAATTGGTATTTCTTTTGGAGATTAAAATAAAAGCACTAATTCCCCAATGGAATTAGTGCTTTTCTAAATTTAAAAATAATTCTAATAAATGTTAAAATACTTCAAAATTTTCTGACAATATGTTATAATATATGTAGCAGAACAGAATGGAAGCTGGAGGGTATTATGAAAGAGATTAAGAGATATTTAGAATCAAGAATAGGTAATTATAGTTTCTACTTTGAGGATTTACATTCAGGATACATGTATAGTTACAATGAAAACGTTCAAATGGTAGCGGCTGGATGTATGAAGTTGCCAATAGCTGTATCATTAATAAAATCTGTTGAGGAAGGCAGATTTACATTTTTAGATAAAATAAAGATTGAAAGTAAAGATAAAGTTTACGGTACTGGTATAATCCATGAGTTTAATGAGAGAGAATACACTATATTTGAATTACTAGTAGCTATGCTAATACAGAGTGATAATACTGCTGCTAATAAAATTATTGATTTAGTAAGTATGGAAAAAATCAATAAAGATATTAAAGAAATGGGATTAAGAAGTACTATTCTTAATAGAAAGACCACAGATGAAAGATCAAATCAAAGTGAATTAGAAAACATAACTTCAGCATATGACCTTTCAAAGATATGGAAGCATTTATATAACGGAACTTTCTTAAATAAAGAAAATAGTACTATGGTTATAGATATTTTAAGAAGACAGCAGATAAAAAATAAATTAGCATTATATATATCTGATGATTTAAAATATGATATATCATCTAAAACAGGGGATAAAAAAGGTGTAGAAAATGACACTGAACTTATCCAATTATCCAAAGGAAATTTTGTTTTCACAATTCTATCTATGGATATACCAAACAGTGTTTACGGAACCGTTACTTTAGCAAAATGTGGTAAGATGATGTGGGATAATGTAATGAATAACTGGCACTAAGCCATGAAATACTGATAACTCCTAGGTTCTAGGAGTTATCTTTTTTTGATTTTAGCCAAACGTCACAAATCCGTCACAAATTTTATTTTTTAGAGAAATTTTATATCCTTAATAAGGATTCTATTAATATCCAGAATCATCAAGTTGAGATAAAAAGTAATCTCTATCAATTGGTGTCATTGCTATGACCTGGTCAATAAAAAGGGTGAAAGTAAAATCGGTATAATTAGTTTTTACTCCATTATTATTAATAATTATTACATCAGTGAGTGAAATTTGACTAGATATATAATTACCTTCTGGATCTTTATAAGGTTTACCAATAACTTGTCCAAACGAAGTTAAGAAAAGACTATCAGCATAGTCGTTTGCAATTAATAACGCTAAAAAGGAATATTCTTTTAAAGTACATTTTGTTTTTAAAAGTTCATTATATTCCATAGTAACACCACCTTTTAACAAAATTTTACCATAAGGAGATACATAATACTAGACAGAAGAAATTGATTGTTGCTTGTAATTGGGAAAATAAATAGAGACAGTAGAAGAACATAAAATCAAGTTAATTTAATTAGCAATTTTATTTTACTTGATAATGTAAAATATATGATATTAAAAAGAATCATACCGTAGAAGCCTAGTTTACTACAGGTATGATTCTAAAACAGTAAATATCAAAGCAAATTTAAAGATGTTTATTAGTACCTTTTAAGAGATATATGCTTCTCCATCACCTATAATAACAATTCTATGCTCTGGCTTTAATGATATCAAATTGAATTTTTGAGATTTAGGAGGTAGGCGTATAGCTTGTTGTGCTATCTGATCTTTATCATAAATTTGCAAAAAAATAGAACCTTTTTCAGATATATTTTGAATATAGTAAAGATTACCTTCTGAAAAATTAAAGTCGGATACTTTATAAACTCCCTCTTTAAAGGTATTTGATTTTGGAACAGCATTAGCTTTATATGGAGTTAAAAATAAGAACAAAAGAATTAAAAAAGTACTAGTAAATTTCCTCATATGCATAGCCACCTTTCATCTTATTTTGATAATATAAAAACTTAAATATTCATAAACTGAAAAAAATATTAAAAAATCATCTTAAGAAATTTATGAAATAACTTAACAAAAGTTTCAGTTTATTTTAAGAAAAGAGCTGTATTATATAGATAATCGAATATTGATGAAAATTTGAGAGGAGATTGAAGATGATAAGAATATTTTCGATAATAGAGAGAAAGAGAAGAAGTTTACATAAATCTATCAATACTTATGGAATTAGTGATAATAGGGTATTAACTAAGAGTAGAGAGCTTGATAAGCTAATACTTATAGAGCAAAGGAGAAGGTTATGTTTATTAAATACTGCCAAGTATTTCAATGCATGTGCAGAGAAGTAAAGGATATTATTAAAGGTTATGATGTTGTATGCAGTGGAGAGTGTTATAATTGTAATGAGTGCAAGGACTTGACAAAAGAAGAAACTGAAGAATAAATTTTTTAGGAGGATAATTATGAAAAGTACAGGAATGGTAAGAAAAGTAGACGAGCTAGGAAGAATAGTACTACCAAAGGAGTTAAGAACCGTAATGAATATAGATATCGCTGACTCCCTTGAGGTATTCACTGAGGATAAAACAATGATTCTAAGAAAATATAATCCGGGCTGCACTATCTGTGGCAATATAAAAGGTGGACAAGACTTTAAAGGTAAGTATGTTTGTGAGGATTGCTTGGAGGGGATTAAGAAGTAGTTTTTGCCTAATAAGGATTCTGTTTGGTATTAAAAAGAAATAAAAGAGCTAATAGAAGAGATGATAAATTTGATTAATTTTTGTTAACAGAATGTTTATTGTAATGACACATGAAGGACACATAGTAGCTCTATAATAAACTCATAAGTTGAAATTAAGTTTTTTCATTACTCTTCTCCCTTTTAAATAAAGCAGTCACTGTTGAGTGGCTGCTTTATATTATTTGTATATAATGCCTATTGCAAAGGCGTGATGAACAAATTTTAAAAAATACTCCAAAATCAGCTAAATAATATTCAAAGATTTTAGGTGATTTATAGGCTTCTTCTCAGGCTTCATTAAATTCATTTCACCCCCTGCTCTGTAGAAGGCGATCCCCAGCCTTCATCAAATCATTCTCCTACATTAATACTGTAGAGGCGTTCCTCAGCTTCATTAGAGTCATTTTACTTAAATATTATGTTTAATAAAAAGTTAAACACATTAATACTGTAGAAGCGATCCTCAGCTTCATAAGAATCATTTTTGCTAAAATTATGTTTAATAAAAAGTTAAACACATTAATACTGTAGAAGCGATCCACAGCTTCATTAGAGTCATTTTACTTAAATATTATGTTTAATAAAAAGTTAAACACCTTATTCCTGTAGAAGCGTTCCACAGCTTCATTAGAGTCATTTTACTTAAATATTATGTTTAATAAAAAGTTAAATGCTTAAAAAGTTAAAAAGTTAAATGTTTAAACATTTAAAAAGAAAACCATTTAAAAAGTTAAAAAGCTGACTAGGTACCAATTAATATAGATGTAATCTGAAATATTATAAATGCAGAAAAGCCTAGGAGAATATACTCTTAGGCTTTTCTATATTTAATAAATAATATAAATAATATGAGTCAATAAAACTTTCAATATTATTATATGCTCAGAAATATTTGGTGTCACAATATAGTGAGGATTTTGAATTAATTTGTAGAAAAAATTGTGGTTGTGGTATTATAATAGAGAATTTAATCTAAGGGGGAGAATAAATGAATAATAAAAGATTAGCTGCTAATTCACTTCTATTGCTAGTTGCAGCTATATGGGGTTTTGCATTTGTTGCACAAAGAACTGGGGCGAATTATGTAGGTGCATTTAGTTTTAATGGAATAAGGTTTGCAATAGGTAGTATTTCGCTTGTTCCATTAATTGTTTTTTTTGATAAAAGAAAAAAGAAAGAGAAAAAGTATGATGTTGGCTTTAAGAAATCTATATTGCCTGGAATTATAGTAGGTCTTATTCTTTATGCTGGGGCAAGCTTACAGCAGATTGGACTTATGTATACAACAGCTGGAAAGGCCAGTTTTATAACAGGTCTTTATGTGGTTTTAGTACCCATTATAGGAATTTTATTAAAACATAAAATTGAAAAAAATGCATGGCTTGGAGTAATTATTTCAGTAGTTGGTTTGTATCTATTAAGTGTTAATGAGAATTTTTCAATAGCTTATGGAGACTTGCTTGAGATTATAGGAGCTGTTTTTTGGGCTATACATATTTTAGCTATAGATTATTTTTCAGATAAGATAGATGCTCTAAAATTATCTTGTATACAGTTCGCAACTTGTTCTATATTAAGTTTAATCACTTCGGCTATATTTGAACAAACTACTTTAAGTGGGGTATCTCAGGCGTTAGTTCCAATACTCTATGGAGGAATTTTATCGGTTGGAGTGGCTTATACACTTCAAGTTGTAGCTCAAAAGAATGCCAAACCTTCTCATGCTGCAATAATATTGAGTATGGAGTCTGTGTTTGGTGCCTTAGGGGGAGTTGTTTTATTAGGTGAAACTATGAGTATTAGAGGGTACATAGGGTGTATGTTTATATTTTTGGGAATAATTTTATCTCAAATTAAATTTAGTGAGGATACTAACTTTAAATAATATTTTATTATGTTATTTAAAAAAAGTTAAAATTAGAGTATAATTAGTTATAAATTATTTAATATTGATACGCAATAAAGAGGTTGTGGCTTAGCTGCTCTTAAGGAGCGGTAAGTTGTGATCTCTTTTTATTGTAGATATTTTAAAGAGGGGATTATACAAATGAATTATTTAAATTTTATTGAACTTATTATAATAGGTATACTTATTTTAGCTTTTACCTTTCAGGTGATAAAAAATAGAAAAATAAAAGATGAATATAAAAAAGCTATAGAAAAGATAGTTTCTGGAGATTTGACTTTAAATATTGAAGATAATAAATTTATAGACAATGATTTAGGTAAAGTAACTGAAAAACTAATATCTTGGATATATAATACTTTAAGATCTTCAACTAGAATTTCACAGCAGCTTAATAACATATATTCTTCTTGTACTACATCTATGGATACTGCTAAAAGTGTAGGCGAAAAAATAGATGGATTTGAACATAAGGCAGAACATACTTTTAAAAGAATTGATGAACTAAACTCACTTACTAATAATATATACAATTCACAGCAGGAGATGTACGCTCTTTCAAATAAGGTAAGAGAAAGTGCAGCTCAAACAGAAGATTCTATAAAAATGGGAGGAAAGACTGTTGAAGATGCTGTAGAAATTCTTGAAGATATGAATGTACATATGGACGATCTGATAGGTGATATAACTAATTTAGCAAATGTTACGGATACTGTTGAGAAGATGGCTGATTTAATAAGTAAGCTTGCAAAAAATATAAATCTACTATCATTAAACGCTGCAATAGAAGCTGCTAGAGCAGGTGAAAGTGGCAGAGGATTTGGTGTTGTAGCAACTGAAGTTGGAAAATTAGCGGACGAAAGTGCAGTTTATGCAAAGGATATAAGAAGCAATATAGAAAACATAAAGGTTAAAAGTAATGCGGCTGTTGAGGCAATAAATATATTAGGTGAAAAAGGCAAAAAGGTTCAGACCTCTACGAGTTCTATAAAAGAATGTTTTAATGACATAAATACTGAGGTTACGGATATAATAGGGTCAGTTCATTTAGTTTCTAAAAAGATAGAGGAGCAATTATCTTCTAACGAAAAAATTAAGGTAGTATCTGATGATGCTTCAGAATTTTTTAAAGATTTTAATGTTGAAGTTAATAATATAGTTGTAGATATAAAGAAGCAATATGAACTAGAAAGATTAAATATTTATAGTTGCGATAATATGTCTAAAGATATTAAAACATTGCTAGAATTTACTCAAGAATTTGAAAATATTATTTCAGAAAAACTAGTAAGCCATTGTGAAGTTTTAGCAAAACAGATGTGCAGTGAAAAGATAAACAACGAGTTTCTTGATAAATATTCAACTGAAAGTGGAATATCAGAATTTTACATAACAGATGGGGACGGGGTTACAATATTATCAAATAATAAGTTTGGCATAGGATTTAGATTTACTGAGGATGAAACTTCACAAGCCCATGTATTTAGGAATATACTTAAAGATAATAAACTTATAGTAACTCAAAACTTTATGAAAAGAGATGTGGATGATAAATACTATAAGTTTGTTGCTATATCAAGAAAAGATGGAGAAGGAATTGTACAAGCTGGGCTTGATCTTGAGGACATACTAAAATTAAAAATATAAGAACTAAAATTCTAAACCACCAAAAATTTTTGTCAACATAAATTTTTATTTTAAAATAAAAATAGCTTAGTTACAAGCTTTAGATAGAATGATATAATTAGATTACAAATTTAAAGATATTGATTTCAAAAGCGTATAAAGGTGGGTTAGTATGGAATCAGCAAAAAATAATAAAGTATACTCATTTTTGAAGGAAAAGAGAGTAAGCAAGAGAATTGATTTTGACTTAGAAATCATGTATCCGAGAATAAATGATAAAAATGTAAATAATCCTAGCGGAGATCCTATTATGAGAGCACTGAATATATCTGAGGCAGGAATCTGTGTAAGTAGCGATATTCCACTTAAGAAAGGGGATTTTTTAGATATTCTTCTATCTATTAAGGGAAGCCCTTCTTTTACAGCTATTATGGAAATAAAATGGGTAGGATATGATGATAAAGCTTTTCTAGCTGGGGGAGAGTTTTTATGTTTGACAATGGATCAAATAAATACAATTAGAAGTTTTGTTAATAAATCTTTAGAAAGTTAATAAAGCGTATAGCTCTTAAATTTAGTACAGGGCTATTGACAATAGGTTATATTTTTGCTATTCTCTATGTAATATAGAGCCTTTAATTTGATCCAGAGAGGTCATTAAGGAAGTAAAGTTACCATACTAAATGGACGTATTACGCCTTCCTTTAAGGAAGGCTTTTTTTTAGGCAAAAATGCCTTATTAGTCCCTTTAAATTTAACACAGAGAGGTTAAAAAGGAGGAAATTATGAATAAAATTAAACATTTAATAGATCCTATGGATCTTACTGTAGATGAGCTAAATGAAATTTTTAATTTAGCTGAGGATATTATAAAATATCCTAAAGAATATTCAAGTCTAATGAAGGGAAGAATCCTTGCAACTCTATTCTATGAACCAAGCACTAGAACTAGATTTTCCTTTGAAGCTGCTATGATGAGGCTTGGAGGAAGTGTATTAGGGTTCTCAGAACCAAATTCCTCATCTGTTTCAAAGGGGGAAAGTCTTTCTGATACTATTCAAATAGTTTCTACCTATTCAGATATTATTGCAATGAGACATCCAAAAGAAGGTTCAGCAAAGGTTGCAACAATGTTCTCAAGTGTTCCAGTTATAAATGCAGGTGATGGTGGGCATCAGCACCCAACCCAAACTCTTACTGATTTGTTATCCATAAGAAATTTAAAAGAGAGTATAGAAAATAATGTTATAGGAATATGTGGTGATTTAAAGTTTGGAAGAACTGTTCATTCACTTTTAAAAGCCATGTCTAGATATAAAAACAACAAGTTTATATTAATATCACCAAAAGAACTTACAATTCCAGAATATATAAGAGAAGAAATACTTATAGAAAACAATATAGAATTTATGGAAGTTGAAAGATTAGAGGATGTAATTGATAAATTAGATATCTTATATATGACTAGAGTTCAAAAAGAAAGATTCTTTAATGAAGAGGAGTATATAAGATTAAAAGATAGCTATATTTTAGATAAAAACAAGATGAAGTTAGCTAAAAAGGATATGATAGTACTTCATCCACTACCTAGATTAAATGAGATTTCAAAAGAGGTGGATAACGATCCAAGGGCATGTTACTTCAAACAAGCTGAGTATGGAATGTATGTAAGAATGGCACTTATATTAAAGCTTTTGGAGGTGAAGTAATGCTTAAGATAACAACAATTAAAAAGGGAATAGTAATGGATCATATAAAAGCAGGAACTGGGATAAAGATATTTAATCATCTAGAACTTGATAAGGTTGAATACCCAGTGGCATTAATTATGAATGTAGAAAGCTCTAAACTTGGTAGAAAAGATATTATAAAGATTGAGGATAATGTATCTCTAGACTACACATTTTTAAGATTATTATCGCCAACTATAACGATTAATATAGTAGATGATGAACGAATAGTAGATAAGATAAAGCCAACTTTACCAGAGAAGGTTGTAAATATAATTTCATGTAGAAATCCAAGATGCATAACTACAATAGAGAGGGATATACCCCAGGTTTTTAATCTTACTAGTAAAGAAAAAGGTGTATATAGATGTGACTATTGTTATGAAACTAGTGAATTTTGCAATTTATAAACTGGAGGGAAAGGTATGAATATATTAATAAAAAACGTAAATATAGTTGATGAAAGTCATAGTTTTTATGGAGATTTATATATAGAAAATGGAAAAATAAAAGAAATTGGATTAGATATTAAAAGAGATTGTGAAACCTTAGATGGAAATGGATTAACGTTAATGCCTAGTTTTATAGATATGCATGTTCATTTTAGAGATCCAGGTTTTACTTATAAAGAAGACATTGAAACAGGCGGGAGAGCTGCTTTAAGAGGGGGATTTACCTATGTAAACTTAATGGCGAATACTAATCCTATATGTTCAAGTCTAGAGGTTTTAGAGTATGTAAATAATAAAGCTAGGGAAATAGGACTTATAGATTTACATCAATGTTTATCTATAACTAAAGATTTTGATGGAAAGACTTTAACGCCTCTAAAGGAGCTCTCAGGAAATAAGCTAATAAAAGCAATTTCTGATGACGGTAAAGGTGTTATGGGTTCAAGAACAATGATGGATGCTATGAATATAGCTCGTGAAAATAATTGGGTAGTAATCTCACATGCCGAAGATCATGAGTTTTCAGATATAGATATGAGACTAGCTGAAAATATGATGACCTGGAGAGATATAAGTTTAGCTAAATATACAGGTGCAAAACTTCACATGGCACATGTAAGTACTAAAGAGGCTATGGAATATATAATTGAAGCAAAATCAAATGGGTATAGCAATATAACTTTAGAAGTAACTCCACATCATATTGCTTTAAATACAGAGATGTCAAACTATAGAGTTAATCCACCTATAAGAGAAGAGGAAGATAGAAAATTTTTAATAGACGCTATAAAAAAGGGCTATGTGGATGCTATTGGAACAGACCACGCCCCTCATAGTAAAGAGGATAAAGAAAAAGGAGCACCTGGAATGGTGGGATTGGAAACAGCATTTTCTATAAGCTATACAACTTTAGTAAAAGAAAATAACCTTTCTTTAAATAACTTAAGCAAGCTTATGTCTGGAAGACCAGGAGAGATTTTAGGAATAAAAAAAGGAAAGCTTACGCCAGGTTATGACGGAGATGTAGTTTTGGTAGATTTAAATAAAAAGACTAAAGTTAATTCAGAAGAGTTTGCTTCTAAAAGCAAGAATACGCCATTTGAAGGAATGGAGTATTATGGCGAAGTTGTTACTACTATAAAAGGTGGAAAAATATCGTATAAAAGGTAGGGGGATATATGAATATTATTGATAGATTATATAAAAGCGTAGAGGAAAAGGGTGTAGTATGTATAGGCTTAGATACAAGTATAGAATATGTTCCAGAATATATAATGGAAACATCAAAAAATGAAGCAGATGCAATATTTAACTTTAATAAAGAGATAATAAATGAAACCTTAGATGTTGCTGCTTGTTATAAAGTTCAGATAGCTTACTACGAATCATTAGGACTAAAAGGACTAGATGCTTATAAAAGAACACTTGAATACTTAAGAGAAAAGAATGCTATAATTATCGCAGATATTAAAAGAGGGGATATAGCAGCTACTGCAAAAATGTATGCTAAAGCACATTTTGAAGGGGATTTTGAAGCTGATTTTATAACTTTAAGTCCATATATGGGAATGGATTCAATAGAGCCATATCTACCTTACATGAAGGATGGTAAAAAAGGAGTATTTTCCTTAGTCAGAACTTCTAATCCGGGAGCAGAGGATATAGAATTTTTAGATACTACTAAAGGGCATAAGGTATATCATGAGGTTGGGGATAGACTTTGTAATATAGGTAATGATTATCTAGGTGAGTATGGGTATTCACAAATAGGTGGAGTACTAGGGTGTACACATAAAGAAGAGGCAAAGGAATTAAGAGAGAGATTTAAAAATATGTTTTTCTTAATACCTGGGTATGGAGCTCAAGGTGGAAAGGCTGAAGATGTGGCTATGTACTTAAATAATGGGAATGGGGGAGTTGTCAACTCATCAAGAAAGATTCTTTTAGCTTATAAAGAAGGAAATGGTAATGAAAGAGTAGGATATTACGCTAAATTGGAAGCGATTAGGATGAGAGATGAGATTAGAGAAGCAATAAGCAGTAAAATCTAGGAGGGCTTTATGAATTATAAATTAGTTGAAGTTATAGAGAATAAAGAAATATGTTCAGGAATATTTAGTCTTAAAATTAAAGAAGAAGTTAAAGGAAAAGCTGGACAGTTTTATATGTTAAAACTTCAAGGAGGAACCTTACTTCCAAGACCAATATCTTTATGTGAATGGGAAGATGGTGTAGCAACCTTTTTATATGCTGTAGTTGGAAATGGAACTAAAGAATATTCAACTCTTAAAGCTGGACAAACAATAAATGTTACAGGGCCTTTAGGAAATGGGTTCACTACAGATGAAGATTTGGGGAGAGTGGCATTGGTGGCAGGAGGAATTGGTACAGCACCATTTTTACAAGTATCTAAAGAATTAAGAAATAATTTCCCAAGAAATATTATTGACATGTATGTTGGTTTTAGAGAAGAAGTATATCTTATAGAAGAGCTAAAAGGATACTGTAATGAAGTTAACATAGCTACTAATACAGGGAAGTTTGGGGTAAAAGGTTTTGTTACAGATATTTTAGATTTAGATAAATATGATACAGTACTTTGCTGTGGACCTGAGATTATGATGAAAAAGGTTGTAGATATGGCAAAGGAAAAAGGTAAAAACATATATGTTTCTTTAGAAAAGCATATGGCTTGTGGGGTTGGTGCATGTTTAGTATGTACTTGTAAAACTAAAGAAGGCAATAAACGAACTTGCAAAGATGGTCCTGTTTTTGATGGATACTTTGTGGAATTATAAGGGGGCTAATAATATGATAAATGTTAATATAAATGGAGTTGAGTTTAAAAATCCAGTAATAGCGGCCTCCGGAACTTTTGGGTTTGGAGAAGAGTACAATAATTTTTATGATGTTGGAATATTAGGTGGAATTTCTTCAAAAGGATTAACTATAAATCCTAAGGAAGGAAATGATGGAATTAGAGTTTATGAAACTCCTATGGGGATGATGAATTCAGTAGGACTTCAAAATCCAGGAATAGATAGGTTCATTGAAGTTGAACTTCCTAATATGAAAAGATATAACACTAATATTTTAGCTAATGTTGGTGGGGCAACAATTGAAGATTATGAAATGGCTTGTGAGAAGCTAAACCAAACTAATATTGATATAATAGAACTTAATATATCCTGTCCAAATGTAAAATCTGGGGGAATGGCTTTTGGAATTAAAGGATGTATTGCAGCTGAAGTTGTTTCAAAGATAAAGAAGATAACAAATAAGCCTTTAATGGTTAAGCTTTCACCTAATGCAGAGGATATAGTTGATATGGCTTATTCTTGTGTAAATGCTGGAGCAGATTCACTATCACTAGTAAATACCTTTAAAGGATTAGCTATAGATATAAATAAAAGAAAACCTGTTTTTAATAATGTTTTTGCAGGAGTGTCTGGACCAGCAATTAAGCCTATAGCTTTAAGAATGGTGTATGAGGTTTCAAAGGCTGTAAATGTACCAATAGTTGGGCTTGGAGGGATTTCAGATTATAAGGATGCTATAGAATTTATGATGGCTGGGGCAACAGCTATACAGATTGGAACTATTAACTTCTCAAATCCACTTGCTGGTAAGGAAATAATTAAGGGAATAGAAGAGTTTTTACTTAAAGAAGGCATAAAAGATATAAATGATATCATAGGGATTGCTAAAATATAGATATATTGATAGGAGTGTAAACATGGAAGCATATAAAAAAGAGTTTATAGAGTTTATGATAGAGTGTGGAGTATTAACATTTGGAGATTTTGTAACAAAAAGCGGAAGGAAAACTCCTTTTTTTGTAAATACAGGAAATTATAAAACAGGTAGCCAATTAAGTAGATTAGGAGATTTTTATGCCAAAGCAATAAAAGATAATTTTGTAGATACTTACGATGTAGTTTTTGGTCCTGCTTATAAAGGAATCCCCTTAAGTGTAACTACTTCTATATCATTATCAAAACTATATGGTATTGATAAAAGATATTGCTCTAATAGAAAAGAGATAAAAGATCATGGTGATAAGGGAATTCTATTAGGTAGTAATCTTAGTGATGGTGATAGAGTTTTAATAGTTGAAGATGTAACTACTGCTGGAACATCAATATACGAAACTATGCCTATATTAAAGTCTCAAGGAGATGTAACTGTAGAAGGACTTATAATTTCTGTAGATAGAATGGAAAGAGGACAAGGAGATAATTCAGCTTTAGTTGAGATAAGAGAAAAGTTTGGATTTAAAACTTGTGCAATTGTAACAATGAGAGAAGTTATAAATTATCTTTACAAAAGAGAAATCCACGGTAAAATATATATTGATGATGAGATTATGGGTAGAATAGAAGAATATTATAAAACATATGGAGCTAAATAAAATAAATTGTTAAACATTTATCAATTAAAACCTTATCATTTTCATATATTGGAATTAAACGATAATTATTATTAACGATAAATGAATATTTGTTTCAAATGGAAAAACCTATTAACAAATTGATAATTATAGGTTATAATAAAAGCGTAATCTTTTACCAGGAGGAATGAATATGTTTAAACAATGGAATGGTTTCAGTGAGGGAGTATGGCAAGAGAGAATTGACGTTAGAAACTTCATACAAAAAAATTATACACCTTATGAAGGAGATGACTCTTTCTTAGAAGGTATATCTGATAAAACTAAAAATGTTTGGGAAAAATCAAGTAATCTTATAGTTGAAGAAATAAAGAAAGGTATAATCGATGTAGCTACTGATAGAATATCAGGAATTGATAGTTATGAAGCTGGATATATTGATAAAGACAATGAAGTAATAGTAGGACTTCAAACTGATGCTCCACTTAAAAGAATTGTAAATCCTTTTGGTGGTTGGAGAATGGTTGAACAATCATTAGAAGCTTATGGATTTAAGATGGATGAACAAATAAGCGAGTTCTTCCCTAAATATAGAAAAACTCATAACCAAGGGGTTTTTGATGCTTATACTGATGAAATAAGATGGGCTAGAAGTGCTGGTCTTTTAACTGGTCTTCCAGACGCTTATGGTAGAGGTAGAATAATAGGTGACTATAGAAGAGTTGCTTTATACGGTATTGATTTCTTAATTCAAGAAAAGAAAAAAGACTTAAAAGCTCTTAAAGGCGATATGTTAGATGAGCTTATAAGAAAGAGAGAAGAAGTTTCTGAACAAATAAGAGCACTAAGTGCTATAAAGAGTATGGCCGCAAAATATGGTGTTGATTTATCAGAACCTGCTTCAAATGCAAAAGAAGCTGTTCAAGCAGTTTACTTAGCTTATCTTTCAGCAGTAAAAGAAAATAATGGAGCAGCTATGTCTCTTGGAAGAACTGCAACATTCTTAGATGTATATATCGAAAGAGATTTAAAAGCTGGTCTTATTACTGAGTTAGAAGCTCAAGAAATAATTGACCAATTTATAATTAAGTTAAGATTAGTTAGACATTTAAGAACACCAGAATATAATGATCTATTTGCAGGAGATCCAACTTGGGTAACTGAGTCATTAGGTGGTATGGGAGTTAACGGTAATACATTAGTTACTAAAAACTCTTTCAGATATCTACATACTTTAACTAATTTAGGATCAGCTCCAGAACCAAATATGACAGTATTATGGTCTGATAAATTACCAGAAGGATTCAAAAAATACTGTGCAAAAATGTCAATATTAACAGACTCAATTCAATATGAAAATGATGAAGTTATGAGACCTGTATATGGAGACGACTATGCAATTGCTTGTTGCGTATCTGCTATGAGAGTAGGAAAGCAAATGCAATTCTTTGGTGCTAGATGTAACCTTGCTAAAGCTTTACTTTACACTATAAATGGTGGAGTAGATGAAAAGAAAGGTACAGTAGTTATTCAAGGTTTAGAAAAAATTGAGGATGAAGTACTTGATTTTGAAAAAGTAAAAAATAATTACTACAAAGTATTAGACTATGTAGCGAAGCTATATGTTGATACAATGAATATAATTCACTGCATGCATGATAAGTATGCTTATGAAGCAGGTCAAATGGCTCTTCATGATACAGAAGTAGGTAGATTAATGGCATTTGGTATAGCTGGACTTTCAGTAGTTGCTGACTCTTTAAGTGCTATAAAGTACGCAAAAGTTAAGCCTATAAGAGAAAATGGAATAGCTGTTGACTTTGAAATAGAAGGGGAATTCCCTAAATACGGAAATGACGATGCTAGAGTTGATGATATAGCTGTAGAATTAGTTAATAAATTCTCTAAAGAATTAAAGAAACATCCTTTATATAGAGATGCTAAACATACACTATCTGTTTTAACTATAACTTCAAACGTTGTTTATGGTAAGAAAACAGGAGCTACACCAGATGGAAGAAAAGCTGGAGAAGCATTTGCTCCAGGTGCTAACCCAATGCATGGAAGAGATATTAACGGAGCTTTAGCTTCATTAAACTCAGTAGCTAAAATACCTTACAATGAAGTTTGTGAAGATGGAGTATCTAATACTTTCTCTATAGTACCTCAAGCTTTAGGAAAAGAAGATGAACAACAAGTAACTAACTTAGTTGGAGTTCTTGATGGATACTTTACTCAAGGAGCTCATCACTTAAATGTTAATGTATTAAATAGAGCAACTTTAATGGATGCTATGGAAAATCCAGAAAAGTACCCTACTTTAACAATAAGAGTATCAGGTTATGCTGTTAACTTTAATAGATTAACAAAAAATCAACAAATGGAAGTTATAAGCAGAACTTTCCACGAAAGTTTATAAGATTTAAGGAAGCTAGTTTACTAGCTTCCTTATAAATTTAGGAGGAGTGTATTTATGATAAAAGGCAACATACATTCTATAGAAACTATGGGGCTTGTAGATGGGCCCGGAATAAGAGTTGTTGTATTTTTTCAAGGATGTGCATTAAGATGTACATTCTGTCATAATCCAGATACTTGGGCTATTTCAGGAGGGGAAAGTATAACTCCTGTAGAGCTTGTTGATAAAATTGAAAGATATAAGACATATTTTAAAAACTCAGGTGGAGGAGTGACTTTTTCAGGAGGAGAACCACTACTTCAACCAGATTTTTTAATTGAAGTTCTGAAGTTGTGTAGAGAAAGAGGGATACATACAACCATTGATACAGCTGGAGTAGGTGCAGGTAGATACGAAGAAATATTAAGATATGTAGATTTGATTCTTTTTGATGTTAAGCATTATAATCCTAAGGAATATAGTGAAATAACAGGACGAGAAGTTAGGGAAAGTTTGAAATTTTTAGAAATTGCTCAAGAAATGAATGTTAAGATGTGGATACGTCATGTGGTTATGCCTGGAGTTACGGACACAGTTGAAGATATGCAAAACTTAGCAGATTTTATTAAAGAGTTAAAAAATGTAGAAAAAATAGAACTTTTACCATATCACCTATTAGGAACTAACAAATATGAAATATTAAACATGGAATATAAGTTAGAAGGAATGCCTGCCATGGATAAGGCTAAAGCTAAAGAACTAGAGAAAATTTTAATAGATTTAGTCAAAAAATAAAAAACATCAGCTGAGGCTGATGTTTTTTCTATTCTACTACAGAGAATTCATCTTTACCTACTCCGCAAAGTGGGCATACCCAATCTTCTGGAATATCTTCAAAAGAAGTTCCTGGAGCTATTCCATTGTCCTCGTCGCCTATTGCTGGATCATATACATATCCACAAACATCACAAATATAACTTTTCATAGTAATTACCTCCATTGTTAAATAATAATAATTATTATTACCTGTGAGTATATTATACCATATAGTATAATAATATCAAGGTAATATTTGCCACTACATAATATTTTTACTTAATATTTCACAATGAAAGAATATTTTGCTATAGTAAAAATATTATTATATGTATAAAGATTAAAAGGGGTTGACGAATTGAAGAAAGTTCTTTCACAGTTATTAGTATTTGTTACAATAGTATTTTTTATTACTGCTGGAGTAACTTTATTTATAGAATATAAAAATAAAGAATCTCTAGGAGAAAAAAGCAAAATTGAGGTTAAAATAGAAAATAACAAGATAATAGTTCCAGAGGAAACATCAATAGTTAAAACTAACTATATCTTTTCTAAAAATTATTTTCTTATAAGAACAATATTAGCTATTTTAATACCAATATTTATATTAAAATCATCTCTTTTAGAATATGCTGAGGAATTATTTAATAAAAAAATTAAAAATAATTTTTCTCAGGGAGTTATCATGGGAATAGCATATACTATTATAAATTTTGTTATCTTGTTCCCTATAGCATTTTTTTCGTCTTTTTATAGATTAAAGCTTGTAGGACTGCTTAATTATGGATTTATTGATTGGCTTCTAGACTTATTAAAAGGAGAGATTCTAAATTTAGTTATATTTTCTCTGTTTTTAGGCATTTCATTTTATATAATAAAAAATATAAAAAGATGGATACTTTCGCTTGGAGTTTTATATGCACTCATAATGATTTTTGGAGTATTTATATATCCTGTTGTTATTGATCCTTTAATAAATGATATAAAGCCTGTTAGCGATAAAGCGCTTGAAACTAAAATCATTAATTTAGCTGAAAAAAATGGGATTAAAAATCTAAAAGTATATGAAATCAAAAAAAGTGATGAAACATCAGCTTTAAATGCTTACATGACAGGAATATTTTCTACTAAGAGAATAGTTATATGGGATACTACCTTACAAAGTTTAAATGAGGATGAGATATTATCTGTAGTTGCTCATGAGATAGGCCACTATAAATTAAATCATATACCTAAAGGTATGGTGTTAGAAGCTGTGCTAAGCATAATTACATATGGTTCATCTATAATATTGCTTTTGATGATTAATAGAAAGTCTAGAAGAGCTTTAAAGGGGCCTTATGGGTTAGGATATGTATTACTTTACTCAACTATAATAAGCATGGTTACTTCACCGATATCCTTATATTATTCGAGGAAAATAGAGATTGAAGCAGATAGATTTGCAATTGAAGCTACAAATGATAATTTAACTAATGGAATTTTGGAATTAAGATTTATGGAAACAAATCTATCACCATATAACGTTGATGAATGGTATAAGATATTAAGATTTGATCATCCTACTGCAAAAGAAAGAATAGAACTTTCAAATAGTTATGATTATGATAAATAATTTATGGATTTATGAAGCTGAGAAACGCTTCTACAGTATAGAAGTGAGGAAATAAAAAGAGATTTACTGGTATATTTAAGTAATATATCTGTAAATCTCTTAGTTTTTTATTTTACTTTAGAAGAAAAGTATCCAGGAGCAATTAATCCCTTTTTAATACCTTCAACAACTATAAGATAGGTAGCAGCGGTATCAAATCTTGCGTCATGATAGTTTCCACTTCCTTCAAATAGTTTGTCAGCAGTTTCTGTGATTTTATCCTTTGTTATAGATAGATAATCAACTACCTCTTGAAGTTTAGGGTTTTTAAAGTCGCCGCTTGGTCTATAGAGTTTTAATACATTTTTGTAATAATTCATGGTACAGAAAGTATTTTTAGCTTTAAAATCTTCTCCCAATATGTATAGTAGTTCACTGTTTAAAAATTTTAAATCAAAAGATACATTATGACCAATTATAAAATCAGCTTGTATAAAATCATCTATAAAATTTTCAAAACTATCTTCAAAATAATTACCTTCACTTAATTCATAAAGCTTTTCTAAAGAAAATCCATGAACTTCTTGAGCTGATGGATCCATTTCATCTACTGTAAAAAAATAATTTTTTCCGTAAGTTTTTTGTGGTTTTTCGTTTGAATCAACTACTATATAGCTTAGTTGACAAATATGCCCTGGCTTTATACTAGTTGTTTCAGTATCAAAAAAAAGTAATTTCATAATTTGTCCTCCTAAAAATTACATAACTATATGATAATATAAATCAGTTAAATAATAAAGGATTTTAATGAAAAAAGTCTCGCTTATGGGCAAGACTTATTTAATCAAGGCTGATACATGTTCAAGAATTTCAAGACAATTGTTTAAAGTTACAGATTCTTTGTCTAATAAAGGATTAAATTCTACAAAGTCCATAGACCTAACTTTAGAAGTTGAGAAAACTCCTGTTAAAATATTTTTTATGTCTTTTATATTCATGCCATCATGTACTGGCGTTCCTGTACCTGGTACTAATGTTGAGTCTAGTGAATCTATATCAAAGCTTAAATGAAGATTATTAATATTGATGTTTGACAATCTGTTATTAAAATCCTCTAAAAATGCTGTAACACCTATAGAATTTATATCTTTTGTAGTCCAGACATTTATATTTAATTCTGTAATTAAATCTAGTTCTCCTTGATCTAAATCACGAGCACAAATTATAAATACTTTTTTAGGATCTATTTTTCTTCCTCTAAAATATAGGTCTCTTAATACGGTATGACCTAATCCCATTGCTGCTGATAAAGGCATTCCATGAACATTTCCAGAAGGTGTAGTCAGATAAGTATTTATATCTCCGTGAGCATCTACCCAAATAACACCTAAATCATCCTTAAAATATCTAGATGCACCACTTAAGCTTCCAAGGCCTAAAGAATGATCTCCACCAATTACAAATGGGAAGGAGTTAGAAGACAATGAAGCATATACCGCATGGGCTAAATTTCTATTTGTCTCAACAATAGCAGATAAATATTTCATATTTTCATGTTCTTTAAATTTATCTTCAACTAATAATTCAGGAACATATATGTTTCCTAAATCAAAAACTATATTGTTGCTTTTTTTTAGTATTTTTAACAATCCATTTTCTCTTAATGTATTAGGACCTAAATTTACGCCTTCAATATCACAACCGTAAAAAATAGGAACTCCTATTGTATTAATTTCCATGGAATCACCTCCAATGTATAAAGTAATTCATCCTCGCATATCTTATGGTTAAGACACACCTGATAAATTATATATCATATTAAGACAAAATATAAGAGTCAATTTTTAAAATTTTGTTAAAATTTTTAAATCATATTATATTTAGTTTGTCGAATTATAAATAAATAATTAATGAAAAAATTAACAATGTTATTGAAAGTTGTTATCATTAGTAATATAATGAAAATATAGATAATTATTATTAAATAACAATAACTAAACTAGGAGGTTTAGATTATGATTAAGGAAAAAGGAAACAAAATCTCAATTATAGGTGCAGGATTTGTAGGTTCTACTACTGCTTATGCATTAATGCTGGAAGGGCTTGCATCTGAAATAGTTATAGTTGATATAAATAAAGAAAAAGCTTTAGCAGAGGCTATGGATTTATCTCACGGTGCTGCATTTGTTAAAGCTGTTGATGTGAGAGCAGGTGAATATAAAGACACTGAAGATTCAGATATAGTAATAGTTACGGCTGGAGTAGGACAAAAACCAGGAGAAACAAGGCTAGATATTATAAATAAAAACATTCCTATATTTAAGAGCATAATACCAGAAGTAGTTAAATATAGCCCTAATGCTATATTGTTAATTGTATCAAACCCAGTGGATATATTAACTTATATTGCCTACAAGATATCTGGATTGCCAGCTAATAGGGTAATAGGTTCTGGAACTGTGTTAGATACTTCTAGATTTAAATATATGCTTAGTGAACATTTTGAAATAGACGCTAGGAATATCCATACTTATATAATAGGAGAACACGGCGATTCAGAAATAGCTGCCTGGAGTTTAACTAATATAGCTGGAATATCAGCTGATGAATATTGTGAAAAGATGTGTAAGAGATGTGATTCATCTTTTAAAAATGATATACCTAAAGAGGTAAAAGAGGCAGCCTACAGTATAATAAATAAAAAAGGTTATACAAACTATGCAGTTGGGTTAGCTATAAGGAGAATTGTAGAGGCTATTTTAAGAGATGAAGACTCTATTTTAACAGTTAGTTCTCTATTGAACGGTGAATATGGACTTGAAGATGTTTATTTAGCTATACCTACAATTGTGGATAGAGAAGGAGCTAAAAAGATATTAGAAGTTTCATTAAATCCAGAAGAAAAGGAAAAATTAGAAGAGTCAGCGGAAATAATAAAAAAGCATTTAAAAGAAGCAGGAATACAATAGGTGAAGAGGAAAGATCCCTCTTCACTTTTCTAATTTTTTACTCTAAGTGAAACTTCTCCAGAATATATTTGTTCAATCTTATCATTTATATCTAAAAGCAGCTCACCATTTTCACCTAAATCTATAACTTTACCTGTTATGCTTTCTTTCCCTTTAAGTATAATAACTTCTTTATTTAAAACATAGGAGTTTTCTTTAATTATTTTAAAAGCTTCTTTGCTTTCGGAATTGTTAAGTAAAGCTTTATAAAAATGTTCAAAATTGTTTAAAATAGATACAAGAATATCTTCTCGGCTAAAATCATGGTTAAAATAGCTTTTTAGAGATAAGGCTGTTTTATCAATATCTTCAGGAAAATCTTCTTTACTTTGATTTATATTTAATCCAAAACCTATAATTAAGTAATTAATCTCATCCATATCACACTTCATTTCTGTAAGAATTCCACCTAGTTTTTTACCATCTAAGTATATATCATTAGGCCATTTAACTGAAATAGGAATATTCATATCAAGTAAGGATTTAGCTATTGAGGCACAGATTATTGAAGTTATTTTTGAAATATCATAAGGCGACAATTTAGGTTTAAGAAAAATAGAGCAGAATATACCAGTACCTTTAGGTGAAAACCAGGGTCTGTTAAATCTACCTCTTCCTTGAGTTTGAGTTTCAGCTAATACCAAAGTGCCATTTTTAAGAGTATCAGAACTATTTTTACAAAAATCATTAGTAGAATCTATAGTATTATAATGCAAAATCTCTTTGATTAAAGAATTATTAACTAATGAAGAATTTAAATCCTCAACAGAAAAAATATTAGGGGATGAGATTAATTTATAACCCTTACGTGAATAAGACTCTATTACATATCCTTCTTCACGTAAGGTTTTTATATATTTCCATACAGCAGCTCGAGAGATTCCAAGCTTATCACTTATATCCTCTCCAGATGTAAATTCTTTAGGATTAGAAGATAAAGTTAATAAAATTTCATCTTTTAACATATAGTGCTCCTTAAAACATTTTTTAGTCAATTATAACATTAAAATGTCATACTTTTGAAATGTTTGGTGAAAATATTACTGTATAATTATATATTATGATTAATTTCTATGAATAGAGGGGATCAGAGAAAGAATGGGTAAGAAGAAAAAAGTTATTTTGTTAATAGCTATATTAGTTATTATAATAGCTTCTATAGCCTTAGGAAGTTATTTTTATATGAGAACCAAAATATATACTCCTGTGGAACCGAAGTTAGAGGTTACCCCAGAAGTAAAAGAAGAAATAAAATATCATGAAGAAAAAGGAATTACAAATATATTATTAATTGGAACAGATGCAAGGACATTAGATGAGGCGGCAAGAAGCGACTCCATAATTATTGCAACTATTGATGGAAGTAATCAAAAACTTAAATTTACTTCTATAATGAGAGATACGTACGTAAAGATACCAGGATATAGCGATCAAAAAATAAATGCAGCCTACGCATTAGGTGGAGCTGAGTTATTAATGAAAACCATAAAAGAAAACTTCGGAGTAGCTTTAGATAAATATATAGTAGTTAATTTTTGGGGTTTTGAAGATATTGTTGATGCTATGGGAGGTTTAGAAATAGATGTAAAGGATTATGAGATTGAGGAAATTAATAAGTACATAGGGGAAGTCAGAGAAGATAAATCTCTACCACTTGAAAAAGCTGGACTACAAAATTTAGATGGGCAACAAGCATTAGCTTATTCGCGAATAAGGAAGGTAGGAAATGGTAGTTATGAAAGAACTGAAAGGCAGAGAAATGTTTTAACACTTATTGCAACTAAAGCTAGAGACATATCTCCATTAAAGTATCCATCAGTAGCAAATGCTCTGTTAAGTTGTGTAAAAACTAATATTGAACCTGCCAAACTTTTTGATTACGGATATACATTTTATAAATTTAATCCACCTACATACGATCAGCTTCAAATACCTATTAATGAATTAAGCCAAGGAGGAGAATTTTTAGATAAAGGTTGGGTGCTACTTATAGATAAAGAGCAAAATGGTAATGCCATGAAAGAGTTTATCTTTAATGATAAAAAGTGGGATGCTTCAAACTATAATAACTTAAGTTTTAAAAATGTTATGAGTCAATACAAAAATCAACAAGTTCAATTCAATAAAGTTAAAGAACAGCAAGAAAAGGTATCTTTACCTGATGATAGACAAAAAACACAGATTAATGAGGATGAAGAAGAAAAAGCTAATTTAAGTGATTAATAGTAAGTAAGTCATGAGATAATAGGTGAAATGGAAGAAATTTAAAGATTTATAGGATTTTATAACTATATTTTCCATTAAAATATTATTAATTAATTTTAAATTTATTGAAATAATAATGCATAAATTATATAATTAAGCAGGTAAACTCATTTACTTGCTTAATTAATTGAAAGAAAGGATTTGAATACATGAACAAAAATAAATCTAAAGCAAAAACTAGGAAGAAGAAAAGAAGGAAAAAAATATCTTTAAAAAGAGTATTTGCTTTTATTTTATTTGAAATTGTATTTACTGCTATAGTTGGACCATTTTATCTATATTATGGACCTTTTGAAAATGTAAAAAAAGGATTTGTTGGTTCAGCAATGACATCTTATAAAAGCCAGTTTTTGGCGACTTGGTTTTTGAGTGAAGAAAGAATCAATAAAATTTTAGCAGAAAATAATAATAATGATGAAGAGATATCTCAGGATGTAGAATCAAAACAAGTAGAAATACCTAAAACCCATGATGAAACAATAGAAAGATATGATATAGATGGTGGAGATAAGTTTAAAGGTTATCTTTTAATAGTTAAAGATCCAACAAGAGTAAAAGTTGGATATAGCTCTAAAATAGGTAAAGAAGGACAAACCCTATCTCAAATTTCTGAAGATAATGATGCTGTAGCGGGTATTAATGCAGGTGGATTTGCTAACGGGATTGATACAGGAACTGGTGGACAACCTGAAGGAATAATAATTAAAGATGGAAACGTGGTTTTCAAAGGGATAGATGAAAATCATAAAACTGATATGATAGCTATAAATAAGGACGGAAGACTTATCATAGGAAAATATTCCTTAAATGAGTTAAAGGAATTAGGTGCTAAAGAGGCAGTGAGCTTTCCACCTGCTTTGGTTGTAAATGGGAAACCAACCACTAGTGGTATTGGTGGATGGGGAATTGCACCAAGAACAGCAATTGGACAAAGAAATGATGGGTCTATAATGTTATTGGTAATTGACGGAAGACAATTGTTTGGAAGCGTAGGAGCTTCATTAAAAGAAGTTCAAGATTTAATGATAGAATATGGAGCTGTAAATGTAGCAAATCTTGATGGAGGAAAATCTACTACTATGTATTATGAAGGTGAAGTCATAAACACTCCATCTGATGCTTTAGGAGAAAGAAGTATTCCAACAGCATTTATAGTTAAATAAGAAGGGGAGAAATTAATGAAGCTTTTAAAACGAATAACAATTTGGATAGCTATTTCTTTAACAATCCAATCTTTAGGACTGCTTTATTTAGATAAAAAGATTTTCGCTAATACTAATACTTTTAAAGCTGTAAAGGTAGAGGAAAAACCTAAAAATAAGGATATAGAAATAACTTTACCAGAAGGCAAAGATTTTAACATAAGTTTTGATGGTAAGTTTATATCTTATTTAGAAAATGGACAAATGAACTTAATAAATACTAAAACTGGAGAATCTATAAAGGTAGAAAATGAAGCTGATTCTGAGGTCTCTAATTATGAATGGCTATCTGATAGAAATAGATTACTTTTAGTGGAAAAGAAAAAACAATCAAGCACAAAAAGTAAGCTTACAATATATTATTATGATGCTAGTAAAAAAGAAAAGGGTAAAATGGAGGAGCTTGACAACGTTGCAGAAAGTGCAAAGGTTGATAAGATCAAAGCCTCAACACTAACTAATGTTACTTACATAAAAGTAAATGAAAAAGGAGTTAAAAGTTCTATATATAGAATAGATATTAATCATAATATTACACGTCCTAATCTTATGAGTTCGGCAGTAAGTAATATGGATGTTTTTCTTCGAGATGACATTTTTGTTTACGAAGACAGCATAAATGGAAGCATATATACTACTAAATCTAATAAAAAGCTTGCCTTTAATGAGAAGGTAACATTATTAAAAATTGATAACGAAGATATTGTTTATGTTGGTTCATTGAGTGGAGATAAGATATCTAAAATAACTTATGGAAAACTGAGTGATGAAACTAGCAAATGGAAAACTACAACATTAAAAGAACCTATGGACAAAAAAGATATTCGTATTACTAGAAAAGGTGAACTATTAGTTAATGATAACTTAAATGGTATAGTGACTAATCTAACTACTTCTAAAGAGACAAGCTATAAAGGAAATCTTTTATGTATTTATGATACGGGGATTGCCTCCGTATCTCAAGGAAAATTAATAAAAACAGAGTTTAATAAATAGACAGGATTTACCTGTCTATTTTATTGAAGATTACTAAATTTATGTTATAATGTGAATATTATGAAGGAGGTCAAGATGAGGGAAGAGATTTTATATAAGATTTTAAGTATTCCAGCTATATTAGTAGCTTTTACTTTTCATGAATATGCTCATGGAATAGTTGCAGATAAATTAGGCGATAAAACGGCTAGATTTCAAGGAAGGCTAAATCTAAATCCACTTGTACATATAGACCCTATTGGATTTATATTAATCCTAATAGCTGGATTTGGATGGGCAAAACCTATTAGAGTTAATAGAGGTGCTTTTAAAAACTACTATATGGATGATTTAAAGGTATCAATAGCTGGACCTTTAGCTAACCTTTTTACAGCCATAGTTTTTTCAATAATTTCAGGTTTCTATTTCAAATTTACTTATGAGGCTTATGGAACTATGATATCAATTATAGCAGGTATACTAGTAAACGTAGTTAGTATTAACGTGATTTTATTTTTATTTAATCTATTACCAGTACCAGGTTTTGATGGATTCAGTATTTTGGAAGATTTATTTCCTAAGGTTTTTGGTAAGATAGGATATAATCTTTATAAATACCAACAATTAATATTTATTGGAGTTGTATTTTTTGCATGGAGAATTTTGACCGTACCAAGCAATTATATATTTAGCTTATTAAATAAACTAATAGAGTTTATTGTATTTTTATAGGAGGAATCATGAGACTAAGGAAAAAATGGTGGGTTAGACCAGAACTTGAGAAGGATTCAAAGGTAGTTACTAACCCTAGAGAATTAAAAGGAATTTGGAAAGAAAATTTTAAAAATAATAATGATATATTTTTAGAATTAGGCTGTGGAAGAGGAGATTTTGCAGTAACTAAAGCTAAAAATAATCCAGACATTAATTATATAGCAGTTGATCTTAAGGATGAGGTTTTAATTTATGTCTTAAATAAGGCTAATGAAGCTGAAGTAGAAAATATAAGAATAGTTCCACTTAATATTAGCTTTATTAGTGAAATATTTAGTGAGGATGAGGTATCGAGGATTTTTATAAATTTCTGCAATCCTTGGCCAAAAGATAGACATAAAAAGAGAAGACTTACACATACAAAATTTCTTGATGAATATAAGAAGTTTTTAAAGAAAGATTCTGAGATTTGGTTTAAAACCGATGATAAAGAACTATTTGATGAGTCTCAAGAGTACTTTAAGGAAGCTGGTTTTGAGATAGAATACTTAACCTACGATTTACACAAATCTGATTTTAAAGAAAACATAGTAACTGAATATGAATCTAAGTGGACTAGTATGGGAATGAATATTATGTTTCTGATTGGGCGACTTAAGAAAGAATAGAAGAGGGCTGTAGCACTAATATGAACTGCTCACTGTCAAGTAGACAGGGAACAGTTCATATTTAGTGAGACAGCCTTTAATATAGGAAAAAATGGTGAGGTTAAGGGGAAGGCTGGGGATCGCATTCTATAGAGCAACGGTGAAATGAATTTAAGGAAACTCTTGAGAAGAAGAGTTCGTAAAGAATAGGAAGTGTACAAACGTAGAAACGTAGAAATTTAGAAATTTAGAAAATTAGAAATTTAGAAATTTAGAAACGTACAAATTTAGAAATTTACAAAAAGAATTTAATGCAACCACTCCTATGTCGGGTTGCTACAGTATTAAGTGGAGAATGATTTGATGAAGGCTGGGGATCGCCTTCCACAGAGCAGGGGGGTGAAATGAATTTAATGGAGCATTCCTGCGGAATCTCCTACAGCAACAAGGTGTTTAACTTTTTATTAAACATAATTGTAGCAAAAATGATTCTAATGAAGCTGAGGAACGCTTCTACAGCAATAAGGTGCAACATAAACTAATCC
>NZ_DCLI01000067.1:0-65136 GCF_002320975.1 Clostridium sp. UBA1652 | reverse complement strand
AAGAACTACTTCCCCTCCAAGAATTAAATAACTAATAGCAAATATGAAAAAGAGATATAAATTGTCAGCGTAGGTTTTGCTGAAAAATATACCCATAAAAAATATAAGAGCGCCCAAAAACAGTTGAGTAAATTTCTTTTTGTTAAAATCAGTGTTAGTACTACTGTGGTCATGATCATGTGACATAAAATTACCTCCAATTATGAATTTCCTTTAGATTTAGAGTGGTTAAAGTTTTGATTAATAATAATATGAACGCATTCTTTTAATCTATAATGATTAAATTTATGAACTCACTATAACAAGTTTCTTCCTATTTATTAAAAAGTATACCTGATTTATAATAAGTATAAGTACAAAAGCATAAATAAAGATTTCATGAACCAAGTAAAATAAGTATATACTAAAAACTATTTAGTAAGGGAGGTTAAGTAATGTTTGGTGAAGTAGATTTTGCAAAATCATTACAAGAAGAATTAAAGAAAGACCCAAGTTTGAAAATTGATGTGGATTTTTTAATAATAAATATGAATTAATCAAAAGCCTTATTAATATAAGAAAAGAATTGAATTTAACTAAAGAAGATATAGCTATTAGAAGTGGTATTCCAATAAAGGTGGTATCAAAAATAGAAAGTTTAGAAAATAATGTGAAGTTAGATGTATTTTTAAGATATATAACTGCATTAGGAATAAAAATTAATTTAGATAAATGTTTATAGATTAATTGATATTAATGTCAGTATTTTGAAATATAATGTAGAAAACCTAGAGTCTAAGTTCAAATTTCTAATTTAAAAAATAAAAAGACAGTTAACTTTTAACTCTCTTTTTATTTATGTTTAAATATTGAGTTTTCTAGGTGGAACAGTATAGTTAAATAGTTTACTCAAAAATTCATTTTGTAACTTAACTTGTAAATCCCAAACTTTACAACTTACATATATACATTGCTCCATAAACTTTTGTTGATATGTATCTACTTTTTCTAAGCTAGTATCAGCTATTAGTTGATTAAATATTATTTTATTGGATATATCATTATAATATAATGTCGTAAAGTCGTTTTGAAGATCAATGAGTTTTTGAAATTCATTTATTAACTCATCCTTGTCCTTTAGAAACTTATTTAATATAACTTCTCTAGATTCAAGAATAGAAATTATAGGCATAAAAGATTTACTATAGTTGATCCATATTTCATTATATTCTTCAAAGTTATTTATAGCATTTTTTTTAGCTTGATTAATTAGCATTATTTTAAAGTCATTATTAATCTTATCTAGTGAATCATCAATTGTATTAGATTCTAAGGTTGAATTATAAATGTTAAAGAACACGAAATTCTTACTAGTCATAATAGAAGCTGACGTATTAAAGTTTTTAATAATATCTATAAGCATATCAGTAGTTTTTATCTGTAAATCAATTTTAAGCCTTTGATTCTCTCTCCATTTAGTAAATCTATAACTAATATAAGCAGATATAATTGCACCGAATAATACAGAATAAACACTTTGTAAGTTAATAGATAGAATAAAACTTGATAACTTTGCAAATAAGTCCTCCATAAAACATCCTCACTTTATTTCATATAATTTACATACTGAATTGTTAGAACAAGAATAGAGTTACATTTTCTCATAAATTTTTATATATTTATATAAAGTTGATCGTACTATTCCTAACATCTTAGCAAAACCTTTGGCACTTATCTTTCCATAATCTCCATTTTTAAATTTATTATATTCTTTAATGAAATCTTTCGGTAGTGATATTTTTGGTCTTCCAAGAACTGTCCCTTTCTCTCGAGCTACCAGTAACCCTTGATTTATTCTAGAAACTGTCTTCTCTCTTTCCTGCTGTGCCATATGTGCTTTTAAAGTTATAACAATGTCTATTATCATATCGTATAAGCTATTGTCATTTATAGTATTCAACTCATTCATGTGAGGAACATCTAATGCAACCACCTTAATTTTCTTAGATTTTAAAGTTTTTAATTCTATCATAACATCATCGGCATTTCTTCCTAAACGATCTATGTCAGTTATAAGCAAGATATCATTTTCCCTTAGTTGTTTTTCAATTCATCATACTGTGGTCTGTTTTCTGCTTTTACTGTACCGCTAATTCTTTCTTCAAAGATTCTATCGAAAGTAAAATTATTGTCTTCAGAATAATTTCTTAATGTTATTAATTGTCTATCTGTTTTTTTGCTATCCTTATTTGTACTTATCCTTACGTATACAAATATCAAATTAGCACATCCTTTACAATAAAATAACATAAATTGTATATATAGTCTTTGAAATCATAAAGTTTTTTTGTAGACACTTTTTAAATCAATTTTTGCTAATTAATTTATTTAAGTGCATATAAAAAGTCGTCCATTAAATCTATAGTTTTAACACCAGCTAAACTTGAAAAAAAGATTAAAGAGACTTATGAAGAAAGTAATTTAATAAATGAAATTTTTGAATGTTATTCAGATAATTTAGTTACAGAGGCTAAACATATAAGAAACTTAATTGTACATAGTGACAGTTTTCAAAAAAAATTTTCTTTTGCAGTAAATGATCTTTTTAATGATATCGCTATTGATGGTAGAGATAAAGAATATTATCCTAACTTAATTAGTGAAATTGATGATAATATGTTTATGCTAAAAAAAAGCTCTGTTATTATTCAAAGAAATGGTTATTGATGATAAAATACCTAATCATATCAAGAATGCAAATAAAAAATATTACACTTATGATTATAAATGTAATATTTGTGGTAGTGAACAGATTATACTTGATAAGTTTGAAGAGTATTTTGAAAAACATGTTATTTGTGAAAAATATGAAAATAAGGATTTTAGAAAAACTTCAGAAACTAGAGTTAGTGAATCGTTTTATGGAACACTGGTAGGCGATTTATTAGATGATTGGGAAAAAAGATTACTTTAAGATAAAGAATATATATTAAAATTAAATTTTGTGATTTAAGATTATGATAATAGTTGGCAATCCAACCATTTTTATAGAGCTATGTAATTTTATAACAGACATAGTGTTCTAAATTTATTAAAAAAGGGAGAAAATAATGGTGGATTTTAAGCTTGATATAATGGTTGAGCAAGTAAATATTGATATAAGTATAAAGTTAGATAATGTTTCACTAGAGGGGGGAGTATATATGTTTCTATTAGATGAAATACCTTTATATATTGGAGAGGCAAATATCTTCTTAAGTAGATTGACTTATCATTTGTATGAATTGAAAAGTAATAAAGCATATTTTGGATTTGAAAATTTAGAAGGTAATCATAAAATTACGTATATTATTTTAAATGGTAAATTGCCATATGATAAAATACAAAAGAATGAGAATTTAAAGAGAGCAACAGATAAAAATAGAATTGAAAGAGTCAGAATACAAAATACGTTTATTGAAAAGTACAGACCAATGACACAAAAACCAATATTTAATGATAAAGAATTGGCTAAATTAAGAGCAAATAGAAAGGATGCTATGATAAAAGATGGCAAGACAAAAAGTAAAATAATAAAATATATTTTAAATAATAAAGAAGATTATAAAGAAATAATTGAAAAGATTAAAAATAAAGACTATCGATAAATTTAGTTGTTTTTAGCAATCTAAATGTGAGTTGTACTACATTTTTAAACTTAAGGTTTAAGACTTTTTTAGCCAAAACTACATGGGAAATATAGAAACAATAGATTTAGTTTAAGACTTTTTTAGAATATAAAATATGGAATTGATTTAAAAAATGCCTTTTGAAGAGTGATATTAGTTTAAGACTTTTTTAGCCAACTACACCAAATGCCTTTTCGCAGTATGAGAATGAAATTAGTTTACCAATCTATTCAAGTTTAAGTGTTGAAGATGCTTATTATGTTGGGGAAGAGATTATGAAAGAGGTGAAGAATATATTAAACTTAATAGATGTTTAATACTGATATGGTTTGGTATATAATATTAGATAGGATTTAGTTAAAAATGAATTGGTAAAGTTAATGGTGGAGAAGAAGTTTGATTAAAGATTTTAATTAAGATATCAAATTGTCAAACTTCAACTTTCCACTGATTTAAAAAGGAAGTGTTTATGATGATTAAAGAATTTAATATTACAGGAACATGTATACCAGAATTTCATTACATGGTGTATACAACAAGAAAACTTCAGAAAGTCATAAATCTTGTTGAGAAAAGAAAGTACTTTATAATAAATAGACTAAGACAATATGGAAAAACTACAACTATGTTTCTTTTAGATAAAAAGTAAATGCTACTGAAGAGTATTTAGGTATAAAGATAGGCTTTGAAGGTATAGGCGACAGTGTTTTTGAAAGTGAAGATAAATTTTCAAAAGCATTTTTAGATATCATGATCCAGGATTTAGGCTTTAAAAATGAGAAATTAGAGAAATTTCTTGAAATTGAAAAAAGTACAGTATCATATTAGGCGGAGTTCATGATGTAAAGGGAATGAAGCTTAAGATAAGAAGTGATGAGGAACATAAATATAATAGTCCTTGGAATATTGCTTCTGATTTTGATGTGGATATGAGCTTCTCTAAGGAAGAAATAGTAACTATACTTGTAGATTATGTACAAGATAAAAAAGTTCTTTTAGATAAAGAATATTTTTCTAAAAAGCACGTTTTTATACTTCTGGTTATCCTTTTCTTGTGAGTAAGTTATGCAAGATAATAGATGAAAAAATAATGGATGAATAAAAATTAGTATGGAAAAGGGAATACATGGATGAGGCTGTTAATCATATGATGGTAAAGGTATTAAGGGAAGGGAAATCCTTTAGGAGAATATCTAGACCAATATAATCTGAAAGAAGGATATCTTTTAGTTTATGATTTTAGAAGAAACGGATTACTTGGAAAAGTTGAAGAAAGTAGTGTTGAAGATAAGAGGATAGTGGAGGTTTATTGTTAAATCAAGTTTACCTATAAAGTTTTTAAAGTTTATCTTCGATATAAGTTATATATAGAAATTTATTGGAGTGATGAATGTGAGATTAAACACTAATTTAATGTCTCTTAATGTTTATAAAGGATATACAAAGGCACTTAAAACTCAAGAAACTGCTTTCAATAGAATATCTACTGGGTTAAAGATTAACTCGGCTAAAGATGATCCTAATAATTTAGGACAGTCTGAGATGTTAAGACTTCAAATAAGAGGACTTCAAGCAGCGGAAAGAAATCTACAGGATGGAGCGTCTATGCTTCAAACCTTTGATGGAGCTTTAAGTTCAGTTTCTGAAAGTTTAACAAGGATGAAAGAATTAGTTGTTCAAGGTAGCACTGGTTCTTTAAATAGTGAAGATCAAGCTAATATTCAAAAAGAAATAGATCAGTTAAAAGAACATATAAATTCAGTAACTAAAAATACAGAATTTAATGGTGTTAAACTATTAGATGATCAAAATGTAACTGATAATAATAAACCTGGGTTTATAACAACTTCTGTTGGAGCTAATGTTGGAGAACTTGCAAAGATTCCTACATTTAATACAAGTACAGCTATGTTAGGAAAAGATGGAGTTGGTTATTTAGAAGAAGTAAATCTTCTTGATCCAACTTCAAAAGATAAAAATCTTGAGATTATAGATTCGGCTGTAAATAGTGTGAATTCTATTAGAAGTAAATATGGTGCAGTACAAAACAAGTTTGAATCCTTATCTCAGGGGTTAGGTGAAATATCCCAATCAGTAGAAAATGCTGAAAGTAGTTTAAGAGATGCTGATATAGCTGAAGAAATGATGAATTATTCAAGAGAATCAATATTAGTAAACTCTTCTATAGCCATGATGGTTCAAACAAATAAGCTTCCACAAGACGTTCTTCAGATATTAGAAAGAATAAAATAGTCGAAATTTGTTGTATGATTGTACCTTTTTTTGATATTAAATGTATGTTAAAGTAGAAAATGGAGTTTTTAGAATTAAAAAATATTCTGAAAACTCTTTTTTTATTTTATAGAATAAGATATCATATATCTAATGACTAATAATTATCACTAGTCAGAAAATTCGGACAATTAAATGTGAAAAGCAAGTTTTGATAAGTTAAAAGTTATTAACAAAGATTAAAATCAATTAAAAATATAAATAAAGACACGAAAACTTGAAAAATTATGTAGAAATATCTTTAAATATAAATTATAATTATATTAAATTGTTTGTTGGATTTTAGGGTTTTAGTAAGAATGATGTAAGATTTTAAATATATAAAGAGAGGATATGAGAAAATCTATGGCGAATATATCAGAGTCAACATATAATTTAATCAAAAATGGATTAAATGCTTCTTCATTAAGAGGAGAAGTTATATCTAATAATATAGCTAATATTAATACAGCAAACTTTAAAAGAAGCTATGTATCTTTTGAAGAGCAATTTAAAAAGAGTTCAAGTGAATTATCATTAAAGACAACTAAAAGCAAACATATGACTGATAACAAAGTTACTGGTACAGCAAAAGTTTTAAGAGATGAAAGTACAAGCATGAGAACAGATGGAAACAATGTGGATTTAGAACTTGAAAAAACTAATCAAGCAGCTAACACTATGCTTTATAATGCATTAGTTACTTCAGCTAATGGAAAGATAAGCAATTTAAGATATGTTATAACAGGTGGAGGTAGATAATTATGAGTATGTTTAATGCATTAAAGATAAGTTCTTCTGGATTAACAGCTGAAAGACTTAGAATGGATACAATTTCTTCAAATATAGCAAATGTTAATACTACTAGAGGCGAGGATGGAAAACCTTATGTAAGAAAAATAGCTGTATTTAAAGAGATTTTAGATAATAAAACAGGTGGAGCAGGGGTAAAGGCTGATAAGATAGTTGATGATCCATCTCCATTAAGAAAAGAATATGACCCTTCACATCCAGACGCTGATGAAGAAGGTTACGTAACACTTCCAAATGTTAATATATTAAATGAAATGGCGGATATGATTTCAGCTTCAAGATCTTATGAAGCAAACATAGATACATTAAATGCAAATAAAAGTATGTTTATGAAAGCACTAGAAATAGGAAGGTAGGTATAATCGGTGAAAATAAATTCATTCATTCCAAATGAACAGATTTTTAACACAAGTAATGAAAATAAAAATAACAAAGTAAGTGAAGCTGGTGGAAGTGATTTCTTTAAGATATTAAAGGACAAGCTAAACGAAGTAAATGAACAGCAGGTTAATGCTGATGAAATGACTACTAAAATGATTCAAGGCGAAGATGTTGAAGTTCATGATGTTATGTTAGCAGGTGCAGAAGCTCAAACTTCTCTACAACTAGCTGTACAAGTTAGAAATAAAATAGTTGAGGCTATCCAGGAATTAAATAGAATGCAGATATAATGATAACAGTGAGGAGTTAATAATGGAGAAAATAAAAGAGATTATAAAGAAGTTCCAAGAGAAATTTAAGTCTCTTTCAAAAGGAGTTAAAATTTCTCTGATTATTGCCCTAGTTGCATTAGTAGTTGGTATTATAAGCTTTAGTTTTTACTCTAGTAAAAATAAGTATGGTATTTTATTTAGCGATTTGGAAGCAAGTGATGCACAAACTATAACAGCTAAGCTTAAAGAAGCAAAAGTTGATATGAAGATAGACGGGCAAAGCATTTTAGTACCAAAAGAGAAGGTAAGCGAACTTAGATTAGAACTAGCAACAGAAATTAAGTCCGGAAGTAAAGGCTATGAACTTATGGACCAAAGTAGTTCTTTTGGTATGACAGATGAGGAATTTCAAGTAAAGAAAATACGAATGCTTCAAGGGGAATTAGAAAAAACTATAAAAAGTTTTTCTCAGATTGAAGCTGCGAGAGTACATATAACCCCTGCACAAAGTTCAGTATTTGTTAAGGATAAAACACCTGGCAAGGCTGCTGTTTATATACAGTTAAAAGCAGGAAAAACCTTAGAAAGTGATCAAGTGAAAAGTATAGTAGCATTAGTTTCAGGAAGTACAGAAAATATTCCAAACGAAAATGTTGAAGTTATGGATTCAGATATGAATCTTTTATCTAAGGGATTGTTTGATGATAATGGAGTTGAAAGTGCAACTTCAGTAGATAAACAAAGAGCAGCTGAAAAGCAGTTTGAAAAAGAACTACAACAAGCAATTATAGCTTTATATGAGCCAGTTTTAGGTAAAGGAAAAATATCAGCTCAAGTTAATGCTGATTTAGATTTTGATTCAAAAGCTCAAACACAAACGATTGTAGATCCAAACAAGGTTATAGTGAGTCAAGAAACATCTAAAGATGTTAACCAAAATGGAACTACAACAGATGGAGCAAGTCCAGTTGATAATAATACAAGTAACACAATTGATACAAATAATGGTTCGGGTACTTCATCAAGTGAAAAACAAACCACAAATTATGATTATGGGAAAACAGAAACTAAAACTGTAAGTGCACCAGGTGGAATAAAAAGAGTTACAGCATCTGTTATGGTAGATGGAAACTTAGATGCAGCTACTCAAGAGCAGATGAGCAAATCTATAGCTAATGCTATAGGGCTTAAAGCAGATAGAGGAGATGAAATATCAGTTATCGGTATGACATTTGATCCAAGTGCAAACCAAGAAGCTAAAGCTCAACTAGATGCTATGCAAGAAGAGATAGCTAAACAAGAAAGAATGACTTTAATAAGAAATATTGCTATAGGAGCTGGTATAGGAATTATAGCTATAATAGCACTTATCCTATTCTTAAGAAGCAGAAGAAAGAAAGATGCTACTGATGAACCACATATCCTAGACATTGTTGTAGGAGAACAAATAAAACCTAAAGAACCAGTGGTTTATAATCCAATCGATTTTGAACCTAACGATGAAGCAAGTCACATAGAAAGTGAAGTTAAAAAATACGCAAAGGAAAAACCAGAACAAGTAGTTGAAATACTTAAGTCTTGGCTTAATGAAAGAGAGAGGTGATTGAGTGGCTAAAGATACAAAACTAACTGGAGTTCAAAAGGCTGCAATACTTTTTATTACTTTAGGACCAGAGGCATCCTCATCCATAATAAAAAAGTTGCCAGAAAGTGAAATTCAAAAAATAACTTATGAAATAGCTAACATAACCTCAGTTACATCTGAACAAAGACATGGTATATTAGACGAATTTGTAGAGATGAATAAAGCTAGAGACTATCTTTTAGAAGGTGGTATGGATTATGCAAGAGTACTACTTTCTAAAGCTTTAGGTGCTCAAAGAGCTGAGGAGATATTAGAGAAGGTTTCTGATGCTACAGCTCAATATAGACCTTTTGCAATAGCAAGAAAAGCAGATTCACAACAGCTTTTAAATGTAATAATCAATGAGCATCCTCAAACTATAGCTTTAATATTATGTTATCTTCAGGCAGATAAGTCAGCTCAAGTTTTAGCTGAACTACCAGAAGAGATACAATCAGAGGTTGCGTATAGAATAGCTACAATGAGTAATACTTCTCCAATGGTAATTAAAGAAATCGAAAAAGTTCTAGAAGGTAAGTTATCATCTGTAATTAGAACAGAAATGACTACCTTAGGTGGAGTAGATACCCTTGTTGATATATTAAACCAAGTTGATAGAACTACTGAAAAGAATATTACAGAAAGCTTAGAGAGAGAAGATGCAGAGTTAGCTGATAGAATTAAGAGTTCTATGTTTGTATTTGAAGATATCATTACTCTTGATGATGTATCTATTCAAAGAGTTCTTAGAGAAACAGATGCTAAAGAACTTGCACTTGCTCTTAAAGGATGTTCAGAAAGCGTTGCTGAAGCTATATTTAGAAATCAATCTAAGAGAGCCGCTGCTTCATTGAAAGAAGATATGGAATTCTTAGGACCAGTAAGACTTATGGATGTTGAAAAGGCTCAACAAAAGATCGTTTCAGTAATTAGAAGACTAGATGAAGCCGGAGAGATAATAATTTCAAGAGGTGGAGAAGATGCGCTCATCTTATAGTGTAATAAAAAAAGATAACTTAAAATCAGGTGAACAAAAAGTAATAACAACTAGCTATACTTCTGTTTCTAGAGCTTCCTTTAGTGAGGATGGCTCTGGAGCGGACAATAGAGATGACATAATGCAAAGCTTCAATTCTATAGGAGAAAACATTGTAAAAAATGCTAGAAGAGAAAGAGACAATATTTTATATAAGGTTATGGAAGAGGCAAAAACTATAGAAAAAGAAGCTTATGAAAAAGGATATGCACAAGGCGAAAGTAATGGCTATGAAGATGGTCACGAAAAAGGCTATAGAGAAGCTTATGATGGAACTATAGTAAAGGCACAAGAAGAAGCAAACAGATTAATAAGTGAAGCTAACGAAGTTCTTTTAAAGTCTAATGATGTTTATACAACGTATTTGGAAGATAAGAAAAAAGAAATAGTCAATCTGGCTATAAATATTGCAGAGTCAGTTTTAAAAAGAGAGTTAGGAAAAGAAAGTGGTATAGATGAATTAGTCAAAGAATACATAGAAGCTTCAAAAGGAAATAAAGTCTTTTTAATAAAGTGTAATAAAAAACATAGTGAAAGTATAAAAGCTCATGTTCAAGAGTGGAAAAGTTATTATGGTATTGAAGAAATTCATCTAATTGAAGATGAAAGTATTCCAGAAGGAAATGCTGAGATACATAAAGATAACGGTAAATGTATAGTTGGAATTGATATAGGTATGGAAAAGATTAGAGATGCTTTAATTGGGTAGGTGAATATATGATTTCAATAGATTTTGAGCTTTTAAATAAAAAAGTTAAGGGATTATCCCCTACATACATAGAAGGAAAAGTTAAAAAGATTATAGGATTAACAGTTGAAGTTGAGGGCATTAAAGCCTTTGTAGGTGAACTTTGTACAATCTATAATGAGAGAAATATTCCTATAAAGTGTGAAGTTGTAGGATTTAAGGATAATGAAGTTATACTTATGCCACTTGGAGAACTTAGTGGGATATCACCAGGCTGTAAAGTGGTTCCAGAAAGAAAACCTCTTAGTGTAAAGTGTAGCGACAATCTTTTAGGTAAGGTATTAGATGGATTAGGAAATCCTCTAAATGAAGATGAAATAGGTTTTGGAGAAGATTATCCTTTAGATAATTCTCCACCAGATCCATTAAAAAGAAGAAGAATAAAAGATGTTCTTCCAACTGGAGTTAGAGCTATAGATGGATTCTTAACTTGCGGAGAAGGTCAAAGAATTGGAATATTTGCAGGTAGTGGAGTTGGTAAAAGTACAACCTTAGGTATGATAGCTAGAGAAGCTAAGGCAGATGTGAATGTTATAGCATTAATCGGAGAAAGAGGTAGAGAGGTTTTAGACTTTATTCAAGCTGACCTTGGAGAAGAAGGAATGAAAAAGTCAGTAGTAGTATGTGCAACCTCAGATAAACCTGCACTTATAAGATTAAAAGGAGCACTTACAGCTACAGCAATAGCTGAATATTTCAGGGATCAAGGTAAAAAGGTTATCCTTATGATGGACTCTGTTACTAGATTTGCCATGGCTCAAAGAGAAGTAGGGTTAGCTATAGGAGAACCTCCAGCAACTAAAGGCTATACTCCATCAGTTTTTGCGAAACTTCCTATACTTATGGAGAGATCAGGAACTTCAGATAAAGGTTCAATAACAGCTTTTTATACAGTTTTGGTTGATGGTGATGATTTTAATGAACCTATTGCCGATGCGGTAAGAGGTATATTGGATGGACATATAGTTTTATCTAGAGCGTTAGCTCATAAAAATCACTACCCAGCTATTGATATTCTTAACTCAGTTTCAAGACTTATGCCATCTATTGCAGACGATAATCATAAAGATGCTGCATCGAAGGCTAGGGATTTGTTAGCTACTTATAAGGAAGCGGAGGATCTAATCAATATAGGTGCCTATGTCAGTGGAAGTAACAAAAAAATTGACATAGCAGTTCAATATAATCCTTACATTGAGAAGTTCTTAAAGCAAGGAATAAAAGAAAAATGTGGGTTTGATGAAAGTGTTAGAACATTAACATCAATGTTCTAGATGGAGGAAAGATGGCTGATAGATTTGTTTTTGGTCTAGAAAAATTGTTAGACATAAGAGTTAAAAAAGAAGAAGAGTCTATAAGAGAGTTTCAAGAGGTAACAAGACAAAAGAAGATTGTTGAAGACCATCTAACTTCTCTCAAAGATGATTATGAAAAACATAAGGGAATTAAAAAAGGCGAAAGTGTAGTATACCAAAAGATAAAAAGAAACTATCTAATGGCACTTACTCAAGGAATAGACCAAACTGAAAGAGAGTTAGTTGATAAAAGTAAACAAGTTGACTACAAAAGAGAGATAGTAAAACAAAAGACCGTAGATAGAAAAACTGTAGAACTACTAAAGGATAAAAAGTTTCAAACCTTTAAACAAGAGCAAGATAGGATAGAGAGAGTTAGTAATGATGAATTCGCTCTATATTCATATTTTAGAAATAGTGAAAGGGGGTGAGAAATAAGTGAATATTAGTCAAATAAACTATACGCCAGACTTTAAAGTTGATAATACTTCTTATAAGGCAACTACTGAAAGTAGTGACAAAAAGAGTTTTAAGGATACTTTAGATAAAAGCACAGGTGTAGATAAAACTACTAAGAAGGTTGAAAACAATGAATCAAGTAAACCTAAAGATGTTGAAAGTACAAATGAGGCTAAAGAAGCAGTTAAAAATGATGAAACTAAAGTAGAAAACAACGTTGAAAACAAAGTTGAAACAACATCAAATAAAAAATCAACAGAAACTTCAAAAACAGATGAAGTTTCAAAAGAAGAAATCAAACCAGATTTCCTGGGAAATAAAGATGAAGAAGTTAACGATGTTGTGATATCTACTTTAAGCAGTTTATTGAACCTACTTAATACAATTAAAAATCAAATTACTACTTCGGAAATAAAACCGGGGGAAGTTTCTACAGAGTTAAGTAGTTTAGTAACCAACATAGTAAAAGGAGAAGTAACTTTAAAGGATGTATTATCTAATCCAAAACTATCATCAGATTTAAAAGAAGTGTTTAAAGCTAACAACTTTGACAACCTACTTAATGAAAAAGATGGCAAGTTAGGTCAAGAAGCTATGAAACTTTTTAACTTAGAATTAACTGATGAAGTTAAAACAAGTGATATAAAAACTATAGTGAATAATTTAGTAGCTAAGGTTTCAGAAGTTTTGGATAATGCTTCAACTAATAAGATGGTTAAAAACTTAGATCAAAAACCAACAGTATTAGATAAGTTAACTACACTAATTAGTAAAGAGTTAGAAGTACCTGTAACTAAAGTTGAAACTAATACTAAAACAAATGAACTTCAAAGTTTGTTAAATGAACAACCTAAAAAAAGTGATTTTGATGTATTAGAACCAAAAGTTCAATATAGAACTACTGAAACTAACTCAAACTCAGTTAAAGTTAGCCAAGAAGATAAAGCTAGCTATACAAAGTCAGAAACTACTGCTAAAGAAGATAAGTTTTTAAGTGGACTTCTTAGTGATAACAGTAAAGATGAAAAAGCTTTACCAAAAGTAATTCAATTTACGCCAATTAGCAGTACAACTACAGTAAGTAATGTTTCAAATGAAACACCTGTAGTATCTAAAAATACAGTTGTACAAGATGTAATAAAGACTTTTAAGTACATGGAAGACAATAGTTTAAAAGAACTTACTGTTAAGATTAAACCTAAAGAGTTAGGAGAAATAACTATAAAATTAATAACTCAAGGTGAAATTATGAAAGCAAGTATAAATGCATCTAATAAGGAAACTTATGATTTATTAAGTTCCAAAGTTCCAGAAATAAAGCATGCATTAAATACTCAAAACATTAAAATTGAAGATGTAAATATAGATTTTAATGATAGTTTTCAATCATTCCAATCCGGAGAAGGTAATTTTTCTAGAGAAGAAAGGAACAGTTCACAAAACACTACTAAATACTCTGCTAAGGATAGTATAGAAGCTACAGATGCAGAAGATGATTTAGAAACTTTAAATAATTTAAATATTTTAGCATAGGAGGGAAAAGAATGGCTTCAACAAGTGCAATTGGATACAATGGATCAGCTACTGCAACGGATAGAGGAACTAAGATAGTGAAAGCTGGTAGTGATTTAAATAAAAACTCGTTTCTAAAGATATTAGCAGCAGAGTTATCCAATCAAGATCCAACAGCTAATGTAGATTCAACTCAATACATATCACAGATGGCTCAGTTTACATCAATGGAGCAGATGGCAAATCTTAATACTACAATGTCAGGCTTTGCTAATCAATCATTAGTTGGAAAAGGTGTAACAGTAAATGTATTAGATAGTGAAGGTAATCCTTATACAGGAGTTGTTAATGCGGTTACGACTCAAAATGGCTCTACAACATTGTCTGTAACAGTAAATGAAAAAGGAACTAATGTTGAAAAGAATTTTGATTTAAACACAGTGGTAAGTGTTGTAAATGTACCAGACTACTCATTACCTGTTCTTACTAATTTAAATGGAAACATGAGCTTCTTATTAGCATCAGGTTTTATAGGTAAAAATGTTGAGTTAACTGAAAAAGATAGCAGCGATAAAAATATTAAAGGAACAGTTATTGGTGTAAGTAAAGACAATGGAGTTGTAAATATAAAGCTAAAAGTAGATGGCAGTGATGAAATATTGACAGTAAGTGTTGATAAAGTAAGCAAAGTAGAAAATAAAGAATAGAAGTGATTAAAGATGGGCTATAGAATAATTAATGGCAGAGCCTATCCTGTAGGAAATTTCCCAGAATATAAAGATCCTGTTACTAAAAGTAGTAAGGTAACTGGAGAAACTTTTAAAGAAGTTTTAGATAGACAAATAGAAAAAACAAGTGGAGGGTTTACACTTTCCAAACATGCCGCAGAAAGATTGGACAATCTTAATTTTACAAAAGATGATTACAAGGAAATAGAAAGAGGATTAGGTAAGGCTAGAGAAAAAGGCTCAAAAAATACTCTTATGCTTTATAAAGATGTTGCTATAATAGCTTCAGTTCAAAATAACACCGTAATAACTGCTGTTGATAAAGAAAGATCAAAAGAAAATGTATTTACAAACGTAGATAGCGTAGTAATTTTATAGGCTGGACCTTAAATAAGGAAGCCTTCACCTGCTGAATGATAGATGCAGGAAAATAAAAAAACTTGGAGGTAAGAAAATATGTTAAGATCAATGTATTCTGGAATATCTGGAATGAAAGCAAATCAAACAAAATTAGATGTTATAGGTAATAATATATCAAACGTTGGAACAACTTCATTTAAAGCTTCAAGAGCTAAGTTTCAAGATATGTTATATCAAAATGTTAAAGATGCTATGACTCCTTCAACAAATCAAGGTGGAGTTAACGCTAAGCAAGTAGGACTTGGAGTTCAACTTTCAAGTATTGATAGAATAATGACACAAGGTATGATGCAACCTACTAATAGAGCACTAGATGTTGCAATAGATGGTAATGGATACTTCATGGTAAGTAGTGGTCCAGCTGTTTTAGGTGATAATACTTTAGAAGTTTCACATACAGCAGGCTCACATAATATAACTGATCAATCTTTATCAAGTTCAGGATCTAAGATAATGTACTCAAGAGATGGTGCATTTACATTAGATGAAAGTGGAAACTTATTAACTTCAGATGGATATAGAGTATTAGGATATACATTAACTAATGATGATAATGCTCAAGCTGCTACAGCTATATCTCCAGATGGAATGAATTTATCAAGTATAAACTTCAGCTTTGGTCCAGGATCTCAGCTAAATGGTTATAAGATAGCATTTGGAAAGATTTCACCAGGAACAGTTGCCTCAGCAGAAGTTGATAAAACAAATAAAGTAATAGTTATAAATGGAGATTTTTCAGAAACCTCAACTTTAACTACTGCTCAAGTGGAATCAGCAGTTAATAAAGCTGTATCATCAGCAGGAATATCTCAAAGAGTAAAAGCTTCAGGTGAAATACCAGCTTATGCTTCTATAGGAACTAAAGCTATAGAAGGTGGTTCAGATGCTACAGCACCAGATTCAGTTAGACTAGTAGGAGTTCAGATAAACTTTGAAAAAGGTGAAGAACTTAACGGATACTCATTTAAAATTGACCAAATAGCTAATGGTGGTACAACTACAGCTGCAATAGATACAACTAACAAAGTTATAACAATTTCAACTGATTTATCTAGTGCAACCCCAGATGATATAGTTAATGCTATTAATGCACAGTTAAGTTCTACAACTAACCCAGAAACAACAGCATTATTTGCACAAAGACTTAAATCAGGAACAGGAGTTGTTTCACCAATATCAGGTACAGAGGTTACTGCAGCTGGTGCAACAGCAACAACAGCTCCAACAGCTACAATACAAGGATTAAATATAACTTTACCTACTGGAACCTTAACTGATTATAAGATTTCAATTAATAGAGTAAATGGACCTACTCCAGCTACAGCAGCAGTAGATGCAACTAATCATGAAATAGTTATTAACGGAGATTTCTTAACACCGTCAACTACCTTAGCAGCTGATCTTCAAGCAGCAATTGCAGCTGTTTTACCTGGAAGTACAGTTACTGGAAATGGGAAAGCTTTAACAGGATTAGATAGTACTAATATACAAGGTGGAGCAAAAGATAGTAAACCATCTGATCAAGAAGCTTTTGGTATGAAGTTTACTTTTGCAGAAGGTGGATCTTTAAATGGGTATAAGATTCAAATAGGAAAAATAACTAAGGGTACAGAACTTTCAACTGTGGTAGATGAAAAGTCAAAAACAATAACAATAAATGGAGATTTTACAACAACTCCATCGACAATAGACAATACTAAAATACAAAACTCAATCCGTAAATCACTTACTGATAAAGGAATAACTCAATTAGTTACTGTAGCTAATGCACCTAAAACTATATCAGAAGCTATAACAGCAACTGACATTACAGGTGGAACACCAGTACAAAGTTTAAATGCTGATGGAACAATATCATTTGTTGATGCTACTAAAGACTTAAAATCCTATGATGGAGCTTTAAAATCTTTGAAAATTCCAGAAACGGTTGTAGTTCCAGGAACTGATCAAGAATTAAAGGTTAAGTCTTACACTATTGATAAAACTGGAGTAATAAGTGCAATTTTAGAAGATGGTTCAGTTGCAGCTTTAGGACAAATTGCTATGGCAAGTTTCAGAAATCCAGAAGGTCTAACTTCTTTAGGTAAAAACCTTTATGAAGCTTCAGCAAACTCAGGTGGAGCTACTATAAAGAGCGGGCTTGAAACTACTGGAGAAGATAACTCTAAAGGTTATGGAGACAATGTTCAAGGTATGCTTGAAATGTCAAATGTTGACCTTGCTGAACAATTTACAGATATGATAGTAACAAACAGAGCTTTCCAAGCAAGTGGAAAGATGATAACAACTGGAGATGAAATTCTTCAAGATATAATAAACCTTAAGAGATAATTAATTAGTTGAGAATTGAAGGTTGAGGGTTGAGAGTTAATGAAGAAATTCAAGTATAACTCTCAACTCTCCACTATACACTCTCAACATAACTAAATTGGAGGGCGTTATATGGTTAATTTAACAGGTATGAATGGAAAAGAACTTATACTTAATGCAGAACACATAGAGAAGATTGAAGAAGTTCCAGAAACTATAATTACTCTAACTAATGGGAAGAAGTATATTGTTTTAGAAACACCAGAAGAAGTAGTGGATAGAGTAATCAGATACAAGAATAGAATTTTTAATATGAAGCTGTAGGAGGAACAACATGAAGAGGACAGATATATTAACCATAGCAGGGCTAGTGGCTGCTATAGTTTTAACTATATGGGGAATGGCTATGGGAGGAACCAACATGATAATTTTCTGGGATGCAGCGTCAGTTGCTATCACAGTGGGTGGTTCCTTTGCAACAGTAGTAATTACTGCATCTTCAGAAGACTTTAAAAATTTGTCTAAGGTTTTTATGCAAAGTTTTAAAGAATCAAAAGAATCAAGAATTGATTTAGTTAGTAGATTTTCTGGACTTTCCAAAAAAGCTAGAAGAGAAGGTCTATTATCTCTTGAAGATGAAATAAATGGAGTAGAGGATGAATTTCTTAAAAAAGGGCTTCAGATGGTTGTAGATGGAATAGAGCCAGAGGTAATAAAAGAAATAATGGAGCTTGAAATAGGAGAAATGGAAAACAGACATGAAAGAGGAATAAATTTACTTCAACAATGGGCGGCTTATGCGCCTGCATTTGGTATGATAGGAACTTTAATAGGTCTTATTCAGATGCTTGCAGCTCTTGATGATCCTTCAAACATAGCTTCAGGTATGGCAAAGGCATTAATAACAACATTTTATGGATCAGTTTTGGCTAATATATTCTTAGTACCTATAGCAAATAAGTTAAGTACAAGAAGTGGAGATGAAGCATCTTTTAGAGAAATGATGATTGAAGGAGTTTTAGCAATTCAATCTGGAGTAAACCCTAGAATAATAGAAGAAAAGTTAAACACATATCTTACACCTAAGGAGAGACTAGCGTATTTACAAAAATCAATAAGTGCTAATGAAGGAGTTGCTGAGTAATGGCTAGAGAAAAAAAACCTAAAAAAGAAGTTAAAACTGATGCATGGCTAGCAACTTATGGGGATATGGTTACCCTAGTATTAACTTTCTTTGTTTTAATGTATTCTTTTTCTAGTGTTAATGAACAAAAATTAAAAGATATAAGTATTGCTTTGACAGATCTATTAGGTGGAGGAACGTCTGGTAAATCAATTTTAGATGGTGGAAATGGAGTATTAGAAGAGGTGGTTCCAGAAGGTGGAGATGTAGAAGGATCTACATTTAGTAAGGTAAGTGAATTTCTTGAGGATAATGGACTAGAAGATATTGCACAAATAAAAACTGATGAAAGAGGAGTAATAATAGAGCTTAATGATAAAATACTTTTTGAATCTGGAAAGTCAGAATTAATTCCTGAAAGTAGAGAGGTACTTGACAAAATAAGCGGATTATTAGCTACTTTAGATAACACTTTTATAATTGAAGGGCATACAGATAACGTACCTATAGATACTTATAAATTTAATGATAACTGGGACTTGTCTTCTTCAAGAGCTAATAGTGTAATTAGATATTTTACTAAGGTAAAAGGACTTGATGTTAATAAATTCAATTCAGCGGCTTATGGCGAGTTTAAACCTCTAGTAGATAATTCCACAGAAGAAAATAGAGCAAAAAATAGAAGAGTAAATATATTAATTGTGGCTACTGAAAAGGAGAATAAAGAAAATGGCGGAAAATAAGGATAAGAAAGAGAAAAAAGGTGGAAAAGGAAAGTTTCTAATAATAGGACTACTTATTATTGTTTTTGGTGGAGGAGGAACCTTTGCTGGAGTTTATTTTTATATGCAAGCTAAAAATGCTGCTGTAGAAAAGCATGTTGAAAAGGCTTATTTTGTTTGTGGTACAGATGCACTTTTAATAAACCTTAAAGATGCTGGTGGTAAAAGATATGTTAAAGTAAAGGTGACCTTAGGTTATGATTCTTCGGTTAAAGAATTACCTAAAGAGCTTGAAACTAACCTTTCATTAATAAGGGATAGAATAATTACAAGCTTTAATGCAAAAACTGCTGATGAAGCATTAGGAAATAAAGTTGCTATCCAAAAAGAAATAATGGACAGTATAAATTCAGAACTTAAAAAAGGTCAGATATTAGAAGTGGTTTTTTCTGATTTTACAGTTCAGTAAGGATGAGTATATGGAAAGTGTGGATCTAATATTTAGATTTATAATTGTTTTACCTATAATTATTTTTCTATTAATATTAACTTTAAGGTTTTTAAACAATAAATCTGTATCTTTAGCTAAGGCTAATTATTTAAATGTAATTGAAAAAATTCAACTTACGAAAGAGTGTACTTTAGCTATTATAAAAACAGGGGAAGATGCTTTAGTTGTAGCTATAACTTCTGGTGGGGTAGAGACTTTAAGAAAGTTATCTAAAGATGAACTACAAACTATCTTGGATAATAAAGAAGAACATAGAAAAGATCTAGTAGAAAGTTATCAAAAATATTTAGATAAGATTAAGTATAGAGGAAAGAAGTAATGAAGAAAAAAAGAGTAATTATATATACAATTATGTTTTTAGCAATATTTTTTACAATTAGTCAGAAGGCTTTTGCAGCACCGAATTTAAGTGTTTCTCTAGATGGTGGAGGTACGCCTACAGACTATGTAACAAATATAAAATTATTAATATTCTTAACCATTTTGACTTTGCTGCCTTCCTTTATAGTGATGGTGACTTCTTTCACTAGAATAGCTGTAGTTTTATCCTTTCTTAAAAATGCTATAGGAGCTCAGCAGGCAATACCATCTCAGGTTATGGTTGGACTAAGTTTATTTCTAACCCTTTTTATAATGCAACCAGTTTATAATGAGATAAATACAAATGCTCTTCAGCCTTATATGGAAAACAAAATAACTCAAGAACAAGCAATAGAGGCAGGTTCAAAACCTTTAAGAGAGTTTATGATAAAGCAAACAAGAGACAAGGACTTACAGCTTTTTGTAGAAACGTCTAAAATAGATACTACTGATTTAACAGAGGAGAATGTTCCTTTATATGTTGTAGTACCAGCTTTTGTTATAAGTGAATTAAAAACAGCTTTTACTATAGGATTTTTAATATTTTTACCATTTTTAATAATTGATATGGTTGTAGCCTCTGTACTTATGTCTATGGGGATGTTTATGCTTCCTCCTGTCATGGTATCTCTTCCATTTAAATTACTTTTATTTGCTATGGTAGATGGTTGGTATTTAATAGTAAAATCTCTTATTATGAGTTTTGCGTGAGGTGATTAGATGAGTGAGAGTATGGTTCTAGGTATAGTTAAAGATGCAATAGTAACTGCATTAACAGTTGCAGCACCATTTTTAGTTATAGCCTTAGTTTTAGGTTTAATTATAAGTATAATACAGGCAACCACACAGATACAAGAACAAACCCTTACCTTTGTTCCTAAGCTTATAGGAGTAGCGGTAGTAGGGTTATTACTAGGTAGTTGGATGTTTCATAAGTTATTAGGATTTACAGAAAGAATTTTTCAAATAATAGCTAATATAACCAAGTAGGAGGAAAAATCTTGATTAACATAGATTATTTTTTAGCAATTTTCTTGATTTTCCTTAGAGTAGGTGCTTTCTTAATGCTTGGAAGAATTTTTTTTCCTTCAGGAACTCCAGGAACTGTAAAAGCATTTTTTGCTTTTATTCTTTCTTATATGATAATAGGAGGAATTGACTACTCTGTAGTAAATAGTATAGATAATAATTTTCTTCTTATGTTTTATTGTGTAAATGAAGTAATGACAGGAATAATTTTAGCTATGATAGTCAACATATGTTTTGACTTCATTAAATTTGCAGGAGCATGGATGGATACCCATATAGGGCTTAGTATGATAAGTCTTTTTGATGCTTCATCTCAAAGTACATCAACTCTTTTAAGTAATATATTTCATTGGATTGGCATAATGGTATTTTTCCTTATAGATGGACACTATATGCTAATTAAATCTTTAATAGAAAGTTTTCAAGTTGTATCATTAGGAACAACTATAATCTATCAAGAAACAATAAATCAAGTTTTTTTAAGTATTTCACAGTATTTTATAATAGGTTTGAAAATAGCAATACCAATAGTATTGATTATTATAATAGCAGATGTCTGCATGGGATTAGTTTCTAGATCTGTTCCACAGTTAAATGTAATGATTTTAGGAATGCCTCTTAAGATTTTAGTTGGATTTTTATGTATAATAATAGCAATGCCTATATTAGTAAAGTTTATAATAAGTGCATTCAATTTAATACCCGAAATATTTAGAGGTATTTATGGAGCTATACCTTTGGTTTTTATCTTTGCAGATGATAAGACTGAAGAAGCTACACCAAAGAAAAAAAGTGAATCAAGAAAAAAAGGTCAACTTCCAAGAAGTAAGGATGTAGGTTTAGCTTTTACTTTACTTATATGTACATTAGTAATATCTCTATTTAGCGGATTTATTGCAGGTAATTTTAAAAGTGATATGATATATTTTTTATCTTCAGATTTTAGGCAGGAGATTACAGAAATTTCAGCTAAAAACTATGGAATGTTTGTGATGCTTAGAATGGCTATGGGAATATTTCCTGTGGTAATACCTATAATGGTAGGAGGAGTGGTTGCTTCTTTAATGCAAACAGGATTTTTGCTTACAGGGGAACCTCTTAAACCATCTTTAGGAAAGTTAAATCCTCTAAAAGGTATAAAAAATATGTTTTCTAAAAGAAGTCTTTTAGAACTTGTAAAAAATCTAATTGTCATAAGCATTATAGGATATCTAGCTTATGACTTTGTAATGGTCAACTATAAAAGTATCTTATCTATGGGGAATGTATATTTTCCAAGTTTGGGTTTAGAAATTAAAAATCTAGTTATGGGTATATTTACTAAGATAACCATGTTAATGATTGTTTTAGCTATAATAGATTATGTTCTTCAACGAAGAATTTTTAGTAAAGAAATGAGGATGAGTAAACAAGAAGTTAAAGAAGAGTTTAAGCAAATGGAAGGAGATCCTCAAGTTAAAGGTAAAATAAAACAAAAGCAAAGAGAAATGGCAACAAGAAGAATGATGCAGGCTGTACCTGATGCAACTGTTGTAATCACAAACCCAACACATATTGCAGTAGCATTAAAATATGAAGATGGTGGAATGAATGTACCAAAAGTTACAGCGATAGGTGCAGATAATATTGCTATAAAGATTAAAGAAATTGCAAAAGATAATGACATACCTATAATAGAAAATAAACCCTTGGCAAGGGCTATATACGATACTCTAGATATAGGTTCAGAGATACCAGGAGAAATGTATCAGGCTATTGCAGAGATTCTTGCTTTAGTTTTTAAGATGAAGAAGCAGAAATAAAAAGGATGGATGAGTACATATGGAGGTCTTAGGCAAAAGAAATTTTAAGAAGAATTTTGATATATTAGTAGCTTTTGGAGTAATAGGAATAGTAATGATGATAATTATTCCTTTACCAACATGGCTGTTAGATGTATTTTTAGCTTTTAATATAACATTATCTATAGTAATTTTATTAATTACTATGTTTACAACAAACGTTTTACAATTTTCTGTATTTCCAACATTATTGCTTGTAACAACGCTATTTAGGTTAGGATTAAATATATCATCAACAAGGCTTATATTGTCTCAAGGAGATGCAGGAAATGTAATAGAGGCCTTTGGTACCTTCGTTGTAGGAGGTAATTATGCAGTAGGAATTATTTTATTTGTTATAATTGTTCTTATTCAGTTTATAGTTATAACTAATGGAGCTGGAAGAGTTTCAGAAGTTTCAGCTAGATTTACATTAGATGCTATGCCAGGAAAACAAATGAGTATAGATGCAGATTTAAATGCAGGACTTATAGACGAAACTGGAGCTAAAAAAAGAAGAGAAGATCTTCAGGCTGAAGCAGATTTTTATGGAGCAATGGATGGAGCTTCAAAGTTCGTTAAAGGAGATGCTATAGCCGGAATAGTAATTACTATAATCAATATTTTAGCCGGAATAGTTATAGGAATTCTTCAAAGAAATTTAGATGCTGCGCAAGCTGCATCAATATATACAAAATTGACAGTTGGAGATGGTCTTGTTTCTCAGATACCTGCACTTCTTATATCAACAGCTTCAGGTATTTTAGTTACTCGTTCAGGAAATGCAACTAACTTTGGAGAAACTTTAGGTAAACAAATAACTGCTTTCCCAGTGGTACTAGGAATGGCTGGAGTAATATCAGGTATGATGGCAATTATACCAGGATTTCCTAAGATACCGTTTTTAGTGGCAGGAGCTGCTTTAGGTTCTGCATCATATTTCTTAATTAAAGATCAAAATGAGCAGATAGAGCAAGAGTTTACAAGAGAAGAAGAAGAACTTATGGAGATAGAAAAAAAGGAACCAGAGAATGTTATGAATTTAATTTCTGTGGAACCTATGGAAGTTGAAATAGGTTATGGTCTTATTCCTTTAGCAGATGAATCTATAGGTGGAGATTTACTTCAAAGAATAGCTTCTGTTAGAAGACAGTGTGCTATAGAAATGGGTATAATAGTTCAACCTATAAGAATAAGAGATAATCTTCAACTTAAAACTAATGAGTATGTTATAAAAATAAGAGGAACTGTAATAAACTCATCAGACTTAATGCCTAACATGCTTTTATGTATGGATCCTTCAGGAGATACAACTGATATACCAGGAATTAAAACTATGGAGCCAACATTTGGACTTCCAGCAGTCTGGATTAATAAGGATCAAAGGGAAGAAGCTGAAATAAGAGGACTTACTGTAGTTGATCCTACAACTGTTATGGTTACTCACTTAACTGAGACTATAAAAGCTCATGGTTATGAACTACTAGGAAGACAAGAAGTTAAGATGATAGTTGACAATACTAGAGAAAGATACTCAGCAGTTGTTGATGAACTTATACCAGACTTAATGACTATAGGAGAACTTCAAAAGATATTACAAAATCTTTTAAAGGAGAAAGTTCCAATAAAAGATATGGTTACAATATTAGAATCTTTAGCTGATAACTCAAGAAATACAAAAGATGTTGAACTTTTAACTGAGTATGTAAGATTTTCTTTAGCAAGAACTATTTGTAATGGACTTATAGATGAAAATAGAGCAATAACAGTTGTAACTTTAGACCCACAAATAGAAGATCTAATTGCAAATAATACACAAAAATCAATACAAGGTTCATTCCCAGCAATCGATCCTGATACTACAACAAGGATATTTAATGGAATTAGGGATGTAGTAGAAAGAGTTTATTTCTATAATAATCAACCAGTTGTTTTAGTATCACCAAAGATAAGACCGGTTTTTAGAAAACTTATTGAAATGGTGTACCCTCATATTATGGTAGTTTCTTTAAATGAAATACCTAATGATGTGGAAATAAGAACTGAAGGAGTAGTGACAGTATAGATGGTTATAAAAAAGTACATAGTGAGTAGCATGAATGAAGCTATGACTAGAATTAGATATGAACTTGGAAAAGATGCAGTTATACTTAGTCAAAGAAAAATAAAAAGACCAGGTTTTAAAGGATTTTTTTCTGCGAAGCTGATAGAAGTAACTGCTGCTGTAGAAAAAATGGCAGAACCTAAAAATGAGGTTAAAAAAGCTAATGAATTTGAAAGTTCTATAGATTCTATAAAAAAACTTATGGAACAAGAGTTAAAGAATAAAAGTACTAAAATGGATGTTAAAGCTGATACTCCAAAAGAAACTGCTGTATCCACTTCTTCAGATAATGAATTAAAAAAGGAAATGGGAGAAATTAAAGATCTTTTATCTAAGGTTTTAGAAAAGGAAGAAATAATAGAAGAAGATAAATTCATTTCTTTTCTAAAAGATAGAGATATAGAAGAAGTTTTCATAAAAGACATTATTAGAGACATAAAGGCAACTCCAGCTTTTGAAGAGAAAAAAGAGATTTTAAGGAATTATTTAAGTAATTTAATAAAAATAGATACAAACAATTTAAATGGAACAGTGGTTTTTGCAGGACCTACAGGGGTTGGTAAAACTACAACAATAGCTAAAATAGCTGGAAAACTTGCTTTAGTTGAAAAGAGAAAAGTTGGACTAATAACTATAGATACATATAGAATAGGTGCTGTTGAGCAATTAAAAACCTATGCAGAAATTATGGGAATAGCTTTAGAAGTTGTAATAACTTTAAAGGAAATGGAAGAAGCTATTGAGAAGTTAAAATACTGTGACACCATATTAGTAGATACCACAGGAAGAAGCTCTAAAAATACGATGCAGATTTCAGAACTTAGAGCATTTGTTGAAAAAGCCTCTCCAGATTCAATATATTTAGTAATGTCTTCAATTATAAAAAATAAAGATATTGATATAATTTTAGAAGGATATAAACTTTTAAATTATGATGGAATAATAATAACAAAACTTGATGAAACTTCAGTTTATGGGGGATTAGTTAAGATAATAAAGGAGTCAAACAAACCTATAGTTTACGTAACTACAGGGCAGTCTGTTCCAGAAGATATTAAAAAGCCTACAAAAAGAGAACTATTAGAACTTATTCTTGGGGAGGATAGTGTATGCTAGATCAAGCTGTTAAGTTAAGAGAATTAGCTTCAAATGGTGGAAATAAACCTAGATGCAAAATCATTACTATTACCTCTGGAAAAGGTGGAGTTGGGAAAAGTAATATAGTAGTTAACTTGGCCATATCTCTTAGAGAACAAGGAAAAAGAGTTTTGGTTTTTGATGCTGATATAGGAATGGGAAACGATGATGTTTTGATGGGAGTTTTTCCAAAACATAATTTGTTTGATATTTTAGATGACAGTAAAGATATACATGAGGTGTTAGCTGATGGTCCCTTAGGAGTAAAACTTCTTTCAGGGGGATCAGGAATTAATAAGGTAGAAGATCTTACAGAGAGAGAAAGAAATAAGTTTCTAGAAAAAATTCAAACCCTAGAAGATTATGATTATATATTAATAGACACTGGAGCCGGCATAAATAGAAGTGTATTAGCTTTTATATCCTGCTGCGAGGAATTAATAGTGGTTACTACTCCAGAACCTACCTCTTTAACCGATGCATATAGCTTGCTTAAAGCAACAAAACACTTTAAAATTAAAAGTAAAGCGAATATAATTGTAAATAAAGCATTTACTATAAAAGAAGGAGTCGATACATTCTCTAAATTTAAAAGTGCAGTAGATAAATTTTTAGGATTAGAACTAGCTCATTTAGGAACAGTTTTAGAGGATAGAAAACTAGTGCAATCAGTAAGAGAACAAAAGCCATTTACTTTAGCTTATCCTAATAGTGATGCTTCAAGATGTATAAAGGAAATAGCAACTAAACTTCAAGGACAAGAAGTTAGAAATGAAAGCATAGGTGTGCAAGGGCTGTTTAAGAAAATATTTAGTATTTTTTCATAGGGGGAGAAATGGAAACATTAGAAATAGGGTTAAACAGAATTATATCTATATTTTGGGATGATAAAAAAGTATATAAGTCAACGGTTCAAGAGGAAGATGAAAAGACTTTTTCTATTACTATACCTGTTGCAGAAGGAAATTACCTTTTTATAAAAGAAGGTGAATGGATTTCAGCAACCTTTCATGAAGAAAATGGAATAGTATATAAATTTACAACTATGATTATAAAAAGAAAAATTGAAAATAATATACCTATGTATGTTTTATCTATTCCAGAGAAATATACTAAGGTACAAAGAAGAAACTATGTTAGAGTTACAACTATGTATCCAGTAGAATACTCAATTTTTACAGTTGATACTCAAACTGTATTTAGTAGTTTTAAAACTGCAACTCTACTAGACTTAAGTGGTGGAGGTTTAAGGTTTAAAACTAAAGAAAGAATAGAGCTTTCAGAGAAAGTTGCATTAAAACTTAAGTATGAGGAAGAAGAAGTTTTAATAAAAGGGAAAATAGTAAGAGTTGATAAAACAGAAGATAGCCAATATATTTATGGAGTTTCTTTTTCAAATCCTTCAGAAAGAGAACGAGATAAGATAATTAAGATAGTATTTACTATAATTAGAAAACAAAGAAGTGTAATATAAAATAAGGGGGACAAAGTCATGACAATAGCCAATGCTAGACCATCTAAAGAGCAGCTAGCAGAAAAATATATACCATTAGTAAAGTATATAGCATCGAGAGTAATATTAGGTAAAACAAAGTATGTTGAATACGATGATTTATTAGGCTATGGCATGGTTGGTCTCATGGATGCTATTAATAAATTTGATTATGAAAAGGGAATGAAATTCTCAACCTATGCATCTATAAGAATAAGAGGATCAATGATAGATGAGATAAGAAAAAACTCTCCTATTACAAAGGGTGCAATTGATAAATTAAATAGATTTAATGATGCAGTAGAGCATCTTCAAAGAACTCTTCTTAGAGAACCATCTACAGAAGAGGTAGCTAAGGAGCTTGGAGTTACAATAAAGGAAGTTGCAGAGGTTGAGAACTATATTAATTATATATCTATTCAGTCTTTAGATGACGTAATATTTTCAGATGATGAGGATATGTCTATAAAGGGAATAATAGAAGATAAGAATAGTCCTTCCCCTGAAAAAACTCTAGAAGAAAAAGAAGAACTTGAGATGCTTGAAAAAGCTATAGAGCTTCTAAATGAAAAAGATAAAATGATATTAAGTTTATATTATTATGAAGGATTAACATTGAAAGAAATAGGTAAGGTTCTTGAGGTATCTGAGTCAAGAATCTGCCAATTACATAGTAGAGCAATTAGAAATTTAAGAACTAATATGAAAAAATTACATTATACATAAAGAGGGATTATATGCCAATACTTATTATTTTAGCAGGAGTGCTCTTGATTTATTTTAACTATAAAGGTTTAAAAAAAGAGGATAAGAGTTTTTTGAGTATATTACATAATGAAGAAGAGAATATTTCAGATACTGATTTAGAAATAGGAAAGCTTAGAAGAGAATTTTCCGAAACTATCCTAGAACTCCAAAAAGAGATTATTGAATTAAAAGAAGTAAAGCAGTATAATTATCCAAAGGACAATAGTTATCAGTTAGAGGATAACATTAATGATGAAAACTATACTAAAATAGACACACTTATAGATGATGAAATTGATATAGTTGAAGAAGAGAATGGAACAGAAAATCAAGTAATTAGTAGAATGAATGTAATTAAGGATCTTATAGATAAAGGATATACTGACGAAGATATATGTGAAAGCCTTTCAATGGGAAAGGGGGAAGTACTATTAATAAAAAGTTTATTAAAACAATCAAAAATTTAATCAATTTTTTAAATGATAGAAAATTATTAATTGGTATGGGAATAGGATTAATTTTAGCTACTATTTTAATGCTTGGATATAATTCTAATCAGCAACTTTCACAAGCAAGGATTGAAGAAAAAGCCAGAGAATATGGTATGAAATATCCAGATGAAGTAAAAGTTATTTTTGATAAAGAGGATGTGGAGAAATGATAAGAGGTTTATACACGGCAGTGACAGGTTTAGTTACTTTAGAGGCTAAACAAGATGTAATTACTAACAATATAGCAAATGCTAATACAACTGGATTTAAAGGTGATAATTTATCTATAAAGAGCTTTGAAGATGTACTTTTAGCTAATAAAGAGAAACTTGCAAATGGAAATACAGTTAAAAACACTTTAGGAAAGTTAAACCTAGGAGCTAAGATAGACGAAACTAATACTCTTTGGACTCAAGGAACTTTAAATGAAACTGAAAAAAAGACGGACTTTGGAATACAAGGAAGTGGATTTTTTACAGTTAGAAAAAATACTGCTGAAGGTGTAAAAGAATATTATACAAGAGACGGTAACTTTAGAGTAAATACTCAAGGATATTTAGTTACTAATACTGGTGATAGTGTATTAGGAGTAAACAATGCTACAGGTGCAAGAGAACCTATATACGTAGGAAACAACGAACCACAGTTAGATGCAAGTGGTAATTTGTTTATTAATGGAGTAAGTACATATAAATTCGCAACAGCTGATTTTGAAGATTATAATTCACTTAAAAAAATTGGAGACAACCTTTATGAAGGACAAAATCCTAACTATGGTGGTGAAGTTTCTGTACAGCAAGGTGTTTTAGAAAAAAGTAATGTTAATATAATAAATGAAATGGTTAATATGATGACAATAATGAGAAGTTTTGAAACTAACCAAAAAGTAGTACAAACTATGGATGAGACTTTAGGAAAAGCAGCTAGTGAAATAGGTGCAGTAAGATAATAAGGAGGGGAAAGCTTTATGATGAGAATTTTATGGACGGCTAAAAGTGCAATGAATGCTAACCAAGAGAAACTTGACAGCATTTCTAATAACTTAGCTAATGTTAATACCACAGGATATAAGAAAACAGAAACAGCTTTTAAAGACTTGTTATCTGAGTCCTTTGATAGACTAGGTTATCCTATTTACGACAAAGATTCCTATACAGGAACTGGAGTAAAAACTACAGAGTGGACTAGAAACGGTAAGCAAGGAAACTTAATGGAAACAAAACAACCAACTGATATAGCAATAGATGGACAAGGTTATTTTAGAGTAACCAAAGCTGATGGAAGTTATGCTTATACTAGAGATGGAAGTTTTAAAATTGATGCTTCAGGAACCTTAGTAACAGCTCAAGGGGATAAGTTATCTATTCAATATGCGAATGGATATGGAGAAGGTAATCCAGCTCTTACAACTAACACAACTAAGATCGATACAGACGGTAGTATATATATACAAAATGGAAGTACATATAATAGGATAGGAAATATTCCTCTATATAATGCAGTTGGAGACAATGCCTTTATTTCAGCTGGCTCTAATCTTTATGTCCCAGCAGAAGGAATACAAGTTAATGAAGAAACAGATGCAGATATATACCAAGGTTTCTTAGAAGGATCAAATGTTGACATGGCTCAAGAGTTTTCAGAGATGATAATTACGCAAAGAGCATTTCAACTTGCATCTAAAGGAATAACCACAGCAGATGAGATGTGGGGAATGGTTAATAATATGAGAAGTAGATAAAAAGCTTTGGCGAAATGCCAAAGCTTTTATTTTACATTGAAGTTATTGTATTAGTTAAAGGTGGTATAACTTGCTTCTTTCTAGATAAAACTCCAGGTAAGAAAGCAGTGTGATCAACTAAGCTAACCTTAAATGCATTCTCAACTATTTCTGGTCTGCCACCAGCAACTAGTACTTGAGAACCTTCATTTAATATATCAGTTAATAGAAGAACTACAACCTCTAAACCATTATCGATAGCTTTTTTGCTCATATATTCAAGCATTGAATCCTTTAATGGCATAAAGCCTTCAATATCCATAGTATTAACTTGAGCAACACCTATTTTAGTGTTTTCTATAGTGAAAGGTTTGAAGTCTTGATTAAAGATTTCTTCTACAGTTTTACCTTTTAAAGATGTACCTGCTTTGAACATTTCTTTTGCAAACTCTTCAATATTTATTTCAGCTATACTTGCAAGTCTCTTACAGATATTTTTATCTTCTTCAGTACAAGTTGGACTTCTGAATAATAATGTATCAGAAATGATAGCACCACATAAAAGTCCAGCAGCTTCTCTAGATGGTCTTATGCCATTTTCGAAGAATCTCTTAGCAACTATTGAAGAAGTTGAACCTATAGGCTCATTTCTAAAGTAAATAGGGTTACCAGTTTGAATGTCTGCAACTCTATGATGATCTATAATCTCAAGAATTTCAGCATCTTCAAGTCCATTTACTGATTGACCTCTTTCGTTGTGGTCAACTTGAATAACTTTCTTTTTGTAGTTAGAAATCATGTGATATCTTGAGAAAGTACCAACAACTTTGTTACTAGAATCTAAAACTGGATAGTTTCTGAATCTAGTTTCAACCATGATACTCTTTAAGTCATCTACTAAGTCTTCAGTAGAGAAAGCAATTAAGTTATCTTTAACCATTACATACTCTACAGGAATAGATTGAACTATTAATCTAGAAGCAGTAAATGAATCATGAGGAGTAGATATTACAGTTATACCAAGTTCACGAGCTTTTTCTAATAAAGCATCATTTAGTGTATGTGAACCTGTCAATATCATTAGAGATACTTTAGCATCCATAATGGTTTCTTGAGCATCAGCTCTATCTCCACCTACAATAACAATATCTCCTTCATCAATATATTCCTTTAAACCTTCTGGTTGCATAGCAGCCACTATTATTTTCCCGGGAAATACACTAACAGCTTCATTTATGTAAATTGATTTTGCAGATAAAGTGTCAACTATATTATCAATAGTAGTTTCACTTTTTGATAATATTTTGTTATCCCAAATATCCATATAACTAGATACTATGTTTGAAATAGATAAAACTCCTATTAAGTGAGTATTTCCATCAACTACTGGAATAGATTTAATGTTTTTTTCTTTCATTAAATTCCAAGCAGTTTTTAAAGATATATCAGCTGCAAGAGGAGTAATTTTATCAAAGGCAAGATCTCCAACCTTTAACTTTACTGTCTCTAAGTACATTGGCTTTTCAACTTTAAAATAATCTAATATAAATTGAGTTTCTTGATTTACATTTCCTAATCTTACTGGAATAGCTGGTATAGTGCCTGTTTTGTTTTTAAATTCCGCATAAGCTAAAGCTGCACATATGGAATCTGAGTCAGGATTTTTATGTCCAGTAACATAAATAACATCTTTCATTAAATGGCCTCCTTTATTGTCTTTGTTCCTAGTAATATTCTAATTTTAAAAGCCCTAATTGTAAAGAGCTAGTTAATATTTTAAATGTTTACACAATTATTAATATTATTATTGTAAATTTATTTCATAATTTATAGGTAGAGTTACATATATTAGGATAGAGACAATATAAAAGGAGGAACTCAATTGATAGAGGAGAAAGTAGTTACTTTAGGATTAAGTAGTAGAGAAGCTGAAAATAGAAAAAAGAAATTTGGAAGCAATGAGCTTATAAAAGAAAAAAAGAAATCAGCACTTATGGTATTTATCTCTCAATTTAATGATCTAATGATTTGGGTGCTTTTAGCATCAACTGTTGTTTCCGCTTTAATGGGAGATATTGCAGATGCCATAACTATTGTTATAATAGTAGTCGTTAACGCAATTTTAGGATTTGTTCAGGAATATAGAACTGAAAAGTCTTTAGAAGCATTAAAAAATCTAGCTGCACCTACTTGTAAGGTAATAAGAGATGGAGATATGAAGGTTATAAATGCTGTAGATTTAACTATTGGAGACTTAGTTGTTTTAGAAGCAGGAGATAGAATTCCAGCTGATGGAACCTTAAGTGGAGGTAGTGGACTAACTATAGATGAATCTCTATTAACAGGTGAATCTGTAGGGGTAAATAAAGATACAAGACAAGGACACTCTTCAGTATTCATGGGGACTACTATATTAAAAGGAAAAGGAACCATGAAGGTAACTGCAATAGGAATGGCTACAGAAATGGGCAAGATAGCTAACCTACTTCAAAATATTGAAGAAGAAAAAACACCGTTAAAGCAGAAGCTAGAATCTTTAGGAAAGGTTTTAGTATTTTTATGTTTAGGTATATGTGCAATAGTAACAGTTGTAGGAGTTGCTAGAGGTAATGATATAGGGGAAATGTTTTTACTTGGAGTAAGCTTAGCAGTTGCTGCTATACCAGAAGGACTTCCAGCGATAGTTACAGTAGCCTTAGCTTTAGGCGTATCAAGAATGATAAAAAGAAACGCCTTAGTAAGAAAACTTCCTGCGGTAGAAACCTTAGGATGTACCTCAGTTATATGTTCAGATAAAACTGGTACCTTAACACAAAATAAAATGACACTAAAGGAAATCTATATTGATAATAAGGTATATAATTTAGATAAAGATAATCCACCGAATAATATTGTACTAACGAAGTCATTAGTTTATTGCAACGATTGTAATTATAATTTTTCAGAAAAAAACATGGACAAAGTTCTTCATGGAGATCCAACAGAAACAGCATTAGTTAAAGGACTTTTTAAAGATGTAAAAGCCCTTAAAAACTTTTTGAGTTTCCATAAAAGAGTTTTTGATTTACCGTTTGATTCTAATAGAAAGATGATGTCTGTAATAGTTAGTGAAAATGGTAAGGAAACCTGCTATGTAAAAGGTGCACCAGAAAGAATTATGGATAGATGTAGCCACATATTAGAGGATGGAAAAATAAAGCCATTAACTCAAACTAAGAAAAAGGAAATCTTAATGACAGTTGATGGCATGTCTAATAGAGCGCTAAGATGTTTAGGGGCAGCTTACAAGGAAGGCTATTTAGTAAAGGATGAAAGTTTAGAAAAGGGTTTAACCTTTATTGGTATAGTTGGTAGCATAGATCCTCCAAGAGATGAAGCAAGAGATGCAGTATTACAATGTAAGCTTGCAGGAATTAGACCTATAATGATAACTGGAGATCATAAAAATACAGCCTTTGCTATAGCAAAATCATTAAGTATATGTAATTCTAATGATATAGTTTTAACTGGAGAAGATTTAGAAAGATTAACTGACAAAGATTTAGAGAGAGAAGTTAAAAAAGCAAAGGTATTTGCAAGGGTAAGTCCTAACCATAAACTCAGAATTGTAAAGGCATTAAAGAAAAATGGTAATATAGTTGCTATGACAGGAGATGGGGTTAATGATGCTCCTGCAATTAAAGAAGCAGATATTGGAGTTTCTATGGGTATATCAGGTACAGATGTTACTAAAGAAGCCTCTTCAATGATATTAATGGATGATAACTTCGCAACTATAGTGGCTGCTGTAGAAGAGGGAAGAGTAATATATGATAATATAAGAAAGTTTATAAGATATCTTCTTTCTTGTAACCTAGGAGAAGTATTAACTATGTTCCTAGCATCACTTTTTTACCTTCCAAACCCACTTACACCTATTCAAATACTTTTTGTAAACCTAGCTACAGATGGTCTTCCTGCAATTGCTTTAGGTGTAGACCCAGCTGACAAGGATATAATGTCACAAAAACCAAGAAAAAAGGATGAAAGTATATTTGCAAGAGGGTTAACTGAAAAGATTTTAGTAAGAGGTACTTTAATAGGTATATGTACTTTGACTTCATTTATAGTTGGGCAGTACTTTGGCTTTAATTTAAAGACTTCTAGAACAATAGCTTTAGCAACTCTAGTAATGTCACAATTGATTCACGTATTTGAATGTAGATCAGAAAGACACTCTATAATAGAGATTAAACTACTAAGTAATCCTTACTTAGTAGGTGCAGTTCTAGTTTCTATAACTATGATAATGAGTATAATGTATATACCATTTTTACAAGGTGTATTTCAAACTCAAGCTCTAAACTTATTAGAGTGGGGGATAGTAATGTTTTTCTCAGGAATAATAGCTACTATAAACTCAGTATTCCTCTATTTTAAAACAAGATAGTGAGAGTAGTTTAGAGTTAAAACATAAGAGTTAGTAAGTTAGAGAAGAAGTTACTCAATTTTGCTGAGGTTCTTATTTAACTGCTAACTCTTAATTAGTTTTGCTGACTTACTTAAAACTAGGTTCTCTAACTCTGTTAAACTTTAAGCAACTTAATTGAAGTTTGTTAAACTTATAGAAACTTAGCTAAACTTTGTTAAGTTCATCAATCAATATTCTCATACCTGCTCTAATCTGATTTTCATCAGTTCTAGCTATACTAACTCTAACCCCTTTTTTATAGTTGAGATTAGAAGCAAAGTAGTTATATCCTGCTGAAACCAAAACTCCCTTAGTTTTTAAGGAGTAAACTAAAGAACTTTCACTTACTCCTTCAGGTAAATAGATATAGCTATATAAAGATGTATCTAAAGAAGAAACTTTAACATTTGTGTTAGTTAGATTTTTAAGTTCATCACTAAAAGCTTTTAATCTAGACTTTTGTTGTTTTTTAATTAGTTTAACATGTTTAGATAAAATATTGCTTTTAAGATATATTTCTAAAGTAGCTTGAGAGATTAAAGATGGAACAAAGTATGAATAATAATAAGAATAACTTGCTTGTCTATTAAACTCATCTATAAGTTCAGTTGGAATAACAGCTAATCCTATCTTTATCCAAGGTATTATCTTAGTAAAACTTTTTAAATATATGAAGTGAGAGTGATCTCCATAAGCATATATAGGATCAAACTTAGAATCAAACTCTATATCTCCAAAGTAGTCATCTTCAACTATGTACACATCATACTTTATAGCTAACTCAGCTATAGCTTTTCTTTGAGTTTTTGAATACTTAGTTCCTAAAGGATTGTGATTTCTAGGAGTAGTATAAAAAAACTTTATGTCTCCAGTTTTAAATAAATTCTCTAGTTCATTTAAATCAATTCCACTAGGAGTTCTATCTATAGAAATAAAGTCTATCTTAGAGTATTTCAAGAAGTCTAAAAAGTATTTATAAGTTGGGTTTTCCAGTAAGATTTTTGTTTTTCCATTAGGAAAAGGCATGTTTGTAAGTAAACTTAATATTTGTTGTATTCCTAAATTGATAAAGATATTTTCTTTAGGTACAAAAACTTGAAAGTTTGATAAATAGTTTGGAAGTAGAGACTTTAGAGAATCAATTCCCATAAGATGAAAGTCTACAGGTTGATTACCATATATATCAACAGCCCTATCTAAACAATGTTTTAAATCAGGCGTTAAAATCCTGCCCATATTAAGATTACCATTAGAAAAATCTATAATATTAGGATAGGATAAATTATTTAAGTGTTCCTCAACTACATAATATCCGCTTTGGGGTATTGAATATATTAAGTGCTCATTAATTAAACTTTCATAAGCTTTTATAGAGGTACTTTTACTACAGGAATATTCGCTACACAAACTTCTTATAGAGGGAAGTTTTTTAGATGAGGTGTATTTTTTATTATAAATATCAGATTTTATATCTAAAGCTATCTGTTTATATATATCCATAATTTCCTCCATGATTATAAAAATGTAAAGGGATACGAACAGCCTATTCCACAAAGGTTACCATTATTAAAGAATAAAAACTGTACTGGTACAGTTCCATTTTATCATAATTGAAAACATTATCCTACTGAGATATTATTAAATTGTACACTAAAACCATGCAAGGAGGGTAAGCTATGGATGGTATAAAAATAGTTACTATAGGTGGAGGATCAAGTTATACACCTGAATTGATTGAAGGGTTTATCAAAAGATATTCACAATTACCTGTAAGAGAATTATGGCTTGTGGACATAAAAGAAGGTGAAGAAAAACTAAAAATTGTTGGAGACTTAGCAAAGAGAATGGTTAAAAAAGCAGGTCTTCCAATAGAAGTTCATACAACTCTAGACAGACGAGAAGCTTTGAAGAGTGCCGACTTCGTAACAACTCAATTAAGAGTTGGCTTATTGGATGCTAGAATAAAAGATGAACGAATACCACTTAGTCACGGTTTTATAGGACAAGAAACAAATGGTGCAGGTGGAATGTTTAAAGCATTAAGAACAATTCCTGTATTATTAGACATTGATAAAGATATGTCAGAGCTTTGTCCTAATGCTTGGCTTATAAACTTCACAAATCCAGCAGGTATAGTTACGGAAGCACTTCTTAGACATGGAAAAAATAAAAAAATAATAGGTCTATGTAATGGTCCTATAGGTATGGAGATGGCTGTTGCTAACATGCTTGAAGTTGAACATAGCAGAGTGAGAATGGACTTTGCTGGTTTAAATCATATGGTATTTGGACTAAACATATATCTAGATGGAAGAAATGTTACAGATGAAATAATAGAATCCATGGTAAATGGGAATCCAGGTGGTATAGCTAAAAACATTAAAGATATGCCATGGACTCCAGAGTTTATTAAAGCTTTAGGAGTAATGCCTTGTGCCTACCATAGATATTATTTCCAAAACAAAAAGATGCTTGAAGAAGAACTAAAGGAATTTGAGAAGGGTGAAACAAGAGCAGAAGTTGTTAAGAGATTAGAAGACTCTTTATTTGAACTTTATAAAGATCCTAATCTTGATATTAAACCACCTCAACTTGAAAAAAGAGGAGGAGCTTATTACAGCGATGCCGCTTGTCGTTTAATTACATCTATATACAATGATACTGGAGATATACAACCTGTAAATACCAGAAACAACGGTTCAATTGCAGATTTACCACAAGATTCAGCAGTTGAGATAAGTTGTATAATTACTAAAGATGGACCTAAACCAATAAACATGGGACATTTACCAGTAGCGGTAAATGGATTAATACAACAGATTAAATCTTTTGAAAGAACTGTAGTGGAAGCAGCTGTTGAAGGAAGTTATGATAAAGCTGTACTAGCTTTAACAATAAATCCATTGGTAGCTGATGATAAAGCAGCAAAAATGTTAGTAGACGAACTAATAGAAGCTCATAAAAATTATTTACCACAGTTTAATAAATAACATATATAATGAAAGATTCTTCCGATTATGGAAGAATCTTTTTTGCAGCTTATGTTAAGAACGTGTAAAAAATGTTGAAAGTCTATTAACATTTGTTAATAAATGTAGTAAGCTAATCAAGGGCAAAAAAATAATTTTTTTTCGGAGGAGATTAACTTGAGTAGTGTAGAAATCATTATATCTGTAATAGGTGGATTAGGTTTATTTATTTACGGTATGAAACTTATGGGAGATGGATTAGAAAATGCTGCAGGAGAAGGATTAAAAAGTATTTTAGAAAAAGTTACATCTAATAAAATAGTTGCAGTATTAGTAGGAGCAGCAGTTACCGCAGTAATTCAAAGTTCATCAGCAACTACAGTAATGGTAGTTGGGTTTGTAAATGCAGGATTAATGAATTTAATTCAAGCAACTGGTATAATAATGGGAGCTAACATAGGTACAACAATAACAGCTCAATTAGTGGCATTTAAGTTAGATGCAATAGCTCCAGTATTTGTTGGTATTGGTACAGCTGTAGTTATGTTTGCTAAAGGCAAAAAGAGAAGAGAAATAGGAAACATAATACTTGGTTTCGGTATACTATTTATGGGTATGGGAATAATGAGTTCTGCATTAAAACCATTATCAGATTCGCCGGCTTTTGGACAATTAATTTTAGCAATAGGTCATAGATGGTATATAGGCATATTAGCAGGTTTAATAATGACGGGAATAGTACAAAGTTCCTCTGCAACAACAGGAATACTTATAGCTTTAGCAACAACAGGAGCTATAGATATAAAATTAGCTATTCCAGTACTATTTGGATGTAATATAGGTACATGTGTTACTGCTTTATTAGCTTGCATAGGTACAAGTAAAACAGCGCGTAAGGCAGCACTTATACATTTAATATTTAACACTTTTGGAACTTTAATATTCATTCCTTTTATAACCATATTAGGAGATGTAGTTAGTGGATTAACACCAGGAGATATAAAAAGACAAATTGCAAATGCACACACTATTTTTAATGTTATAAATACCTTAATTATGTTACCACTTACTGGTTTATTAATAAGTATTGTAAATAAAATTATTCCAGGTGAAGATGAAATTGAAAAAGCAGCTCCAAAATACATTGATGATAGACTTCTAGAAACTCCAGTTATAGCAGCTGGTCAAGTTGCAAAAGAAACCTTAAGAATGGCAAACAAGGCTAGAAAAAACTTAGAGATTTCTATGGATGCCTTATTAAAAGGTGATGAAAAATTAATTTCAAAAGTAATGGAAAATGAACATATAATAAATATATTAGAAGAAGCGATAACTTCTTATTTAGTTAAGTTATCAAAACTAGAGTTGTCAGATAAAGAAAAAAATCTTGTGGCAGCAACTTTTCATGTAATAAATGATATCGAAAGAATTGGAGATCATGCTGAAAATATAGCAGATTTAGCTAGTCAAAAAATACATAAAAACTTAAAATACACTGATGAAGCAATAGAAGAACTTCAAAATATATATAACTACACACTACTTGCATTAGAGATTGCCATAGAGAGTTATGCAAATAGAGACGTAGAAAAAGCATCAACTATAATGGAATATGAATCAAAAATCGATTCATACGAAAAAGAATATAGAGATAATCATATTAAAAGATTAAATAAAGGGCAATGTAATGCATATTCTAGTGCATTTTTCTTAGAAGTATTAAGTAACTTTGAGAGAATAGGGGATCACGCAACGAATATAGCTGAAAGTGTAATAGAAAGTAATTCATAATAAAATTAAAAAGTTAATTTCAGAGTGTGGATAAAATCCACACTCTGTTACTTCCTCAAAATAACAATTTAATAACAGAATACGTTTAAAATTAAAATGTTTATATTTTAACTTAAAAAAGCTAGACAAATTGAAATAAGCATGTATAATTTAAATATAAATTAAATATTAAATTCTTGTGCGCAATGAGGTCACAGTAGATATGTATATAACTACTCGTGAGCTCTTTTTTTATATTAAATTTTATAAATATATTTTTCTGCAGAAAAAATATAAAAAAGAAATTATAATTTAAAGGGGGACTTATTTATGGATACAAAGGCACTAGACACGTTATGGGTATTACTTGCAGCGGTATTAGTATTTTGGATGCAAGCAGGATTTGCTATGGTAGAAACAGGATTTACAAGGGCTAAAAATGCTGGAAACATAGTAATGAAAAATCTAATGGATTTTGTAATTGGATCGTTAATTTTCTGGGTTTTAGGTTTTGGACTTATGTTTGGTACTGACGTTGGTGGGTTTATAGGAGCACCTAACTGGTTTTCGGCAGGGAGCATAGAACATTTAGGATTAACTATTCCTAAAGAAGCGTTTTTAATATTCCAAACAGTTTTCTGTGCTACAGCAGCTACTATAGTTTCAGGTGCTATGGCTGAAAGAACTAAGTTTATATCATACTGTATTTATAGTTTTGTTATAAGCGCATTTATTTATCCTGTAGTTGGACATTGGATATGGGGTGGCGGATGGTTATCTCAATTAGGTTTCCATGATTTCGCAGGTTCAACAGTAGTTCACTCAGTAGGTGGATATAGTGCATTTGTGGGGGCATTAATTTTAGGGCCTAGAATAGGTAAATATACTAAAGATGGAAAATCTAATGCTATTCCTGGACACAGTATAACATTAGGTGCCTTAGGGGTATTCATTCTATGGATGGGATGGTTTGGATTTAATCCTGGTTCATCTTTATCAGGAACAGCTGTTGATTTAAATTCAAGAATATTTATTACCACCAATTTAGCAGGAGCTGCAGCAGCATTAGTAACGATGATAATAACTTGGGTACGTTACAAGAAACCTGATATAAGTATGACTTTAAATGGGGTACTAGCTGGTTTGGTTGCTATAACAGCAGGATGTGATGTTATATCACCAACAGGAGCAGTTATTGTAGGTATAATAGCAGGCTTTGTAGTAGTATATGGTATTGAATTTATAGATAAAGTACTTAAAATTGATGACCCTGTTGGAGCTATAGGGGTTCATGGATTATGTGGTATAACTGGTACACTAGCAGTTGGATTATTCGCTGCTTATGGTGATACATTAGGATTATTCTACGGTGGTGGATTTGGATACCTTGTAACTCAGCTTATAGGGATTGTAGCAGTAGGAGCGTGGACTGTAGGTACTACTTTCATATTATTTAAAGTAATAAAAGCTACAGTTGGATTAAGAGTTTCTAAAGAAGAGGAAATTAAAGGACTTGATCCAGAAGAGCATGGTCTTGAAAGCAGTTATGCTGATTTCCAAACTATAGATCTATAAGGGGGACAATAGCATGGAAGATAAAATTACCAAAATTGATATTATTACAAGAAAAGATAAATTTGATGCACTTAAAGATGCTTTGAATAATATTGGAATTACTGGAATGACAGTAACACAAGTTTTAGGTTGTGGAGTTCAAAAAGGTGATACTCAATATTATAGAGGAGTACCTATGGAGTTAAAGCTACTTCCTAAGGTTAAAATAGAGATAGTTGTATGTGAAGTTCCTGTTGATCTAGTTGTAAAAACAGCTCAAGATGTACTTAGAACAGGAGAAATTGGGGACGGAAAAATATTTATCTATGAACTAGCAAACGCAATAAAGATAAGAACTGGAGAAGAAGGCAAAGCAGCATTGGCTGATGAAAAATAGAATATTAAAAAAATTAAGTGCAGAATCATAAGATTCTGCACTTAATTTTTTTGGAAATAACTCTTGATTATATGTAGCTAAGAGTTGTAATATACTATTTAAGAACGTAAAACTAAGAAAAGTATAATTTAACAGAAATACATTAACAGATGATGGGAAAAGTATTGTTTTAAATAACTAATAGACCTATGTAGGAGGAATATATGAAGGTTATTATAATTGGTGCTGGAAAAGTTGGATATACATTGGCAGAATGTTTAGCTAATGAAAATAAAGACGTGACTATAATAGATACAAGGGTACAAGCTCTTCAAAAAATTGAAGATAACTTAGATGTATTGAGTATAAATGGAAATGGAGTTAGTACAAGCATCTTGTTAGAAGCTGGGGTAGCTAGTGCAGACTTACTTATAGCTGTTACAGGAAGTGACGAAGTTAATATGGTATGTTGTTTAACAGCTAAAAAGCTTGGTGTGAAACAAACAGTAGCTCGTGTAAGAAATCCAGAATATTCAGATGAACTGTCTCTTATAAAAGATGAGTTAGGTCTTGACTTTATTATAAATCCAGAATATACAGCAGCAGAGGAAATAGCAAGTACAATAAATTTTTCATCTGCAATTAATGTAGAAAGATTTGCTAGTGGAAGAGTTAGAATGGTTGAACTTAAGATTACTTGTGGAATAGATATTATTGGCAAAAAAATTAAGGATATAGATAGACAATCTAATTCTTCTGTACTAATAGGAATAATTGTTAGGGGAAATGAAGTAATAGTTCCAGATGGAGATGAAGAAATAAAGGAAAATGATATAGTATATGTAGTAGGCAAGATGTCTAACATATATAAGTTCTGCAAAATATATGGAAGATATCCTGATAAAATCAAAAATTTGATGATAGTTGGAGGAGGCAGAATTACATATTATTTGTACAAGCTATTAAATGACATGAATATAAAAATGAAGATTATAGAGATAGATAAAACAAGATGTGAAGAGTTATCAGAAAAATTACCTAATGCTCTTATTATTAATAGCGATGGTACAGATGAAGAGGTGCTTATGTCAGAAAACATAGAACACATGGATGCATTTTTATCTGTTACTGGTATAGATGAGGAAAATTTTATGTCTTCTCTTATTGCAAAAAGAGCAGGTGTTAAAAAAATAATTACTAAACTAAGCAGAACTAATTATATAAACATTGTTAGGGATGTTGGATTGGATGGTATTGTTATTCCTAAAAGAATAACCACCAATAAAATTCTTAAGTTTACAAGAGGTGCTGATTTACAGTCTTTACGTAGAATACTTGAGGGAAAAGTTGAAATATTAGAGTTTGTTGTAGATAATTCTAGTAAGTTAATAAATAAAGAAATTAGAAAATTGAATATTTCTTCTAATACAGTTATTGCAACTATTGTAAGAAAACAGGAAGTGGTTGTGCCTCATGGAAATGATATTATTAGAAGTGGAGATAGAATTATTGTTATAACAATGGAGGCAAACATATCAACTTTAAGAGAACTAGAATCGGCTGTAATTGGAGGAAATCAAAATGAACTTCGCAATGGTATTAAAAAACTTGGGAAAATTATTAGTATGTGAAGCACTTTCTATAGTGCCAGCTGCATTAGTTTCTATATATTATAAAGAAAATGAATTTTGGTCATTTTTATACACAATAATCATATTAATAGTTTTAGGGGTTATTCTAATTAGAATAAAAGCTAAAAATAAAAATATATATTCTAGAGATGGCTTTGCAATAGTAGCAATAGGATGGATATTGCTTTCATTTTTTGGAGCTTTACCATTTTATTTTAGTGGAGCAATTCCATCATTAGTAGATAGTTTTTTTGAAGCTAGTTCAGGATTTACAACTACTGGAGCAACTATACTTGGAGAAATTGAAAGCCTGTCTAGAGGGATATTGTTTTGGAGAAGCTTCACTCATTGGATTGGAGGTATGGGAGTCTTAGTTTTAGTTATGGCTATATTACCATCTGCTGGTGCTGGAAGTATGCAAATAATGAAAGCTGAGAGTCCAGGGCCTAACCCAGGAAAACTTGTTCCAAAAGTTAAGGAAACAGCAAAAATTTTATATGGTATTTATTTAATAATAACTTTAGTTCAGCTAATACTACTTAAGGTTTCTGGATTACCTCTTTTTGACTCAATTATCCATACTTTGGGTACAGTAGGTACAGGTGGGTTTTCAAACAGAAATATTAGTGTAGGAGCTTATAACAATATAGCTGCCGAAATAATTATAACTGTTTTTATGCTTATATGTGGTGCTAATTTTGCCCTACATTATCAACTATTAAAGGGGAATATAAAAGGCTTTTTTAAGGATGGAGAGTTTAAACTATATCTCTTTATTGTAACTATGTCTATAATACTTATTACCTTTAATCTTAATGGTAATATATATAATTCGGTTAAAGAGTCCTTAAGACATGCCAGTTTTCAGGTAGCATCAATTATAACAACAACAGGTTATGCAACTGTAGATTTTAATACCTGGCCATCACTTAGTAAACTAATATTACTGTTACTTATGTTTGTTGGAGGATGTGCAGGTTCAACAGCTGGAGGGTTAAAAAATATAAGGATTTTGCTTCTATTTAAGGCGGCTAAAAGAGATCTTTTAAAGATAATACATCCTAAAGCAGTATATACAGTTACTCTTCAAGGAAAGGCTGTAAATGAGCAGACCCTTTCAGAAGTTCTAGGGTTTTTCTTTATGTATGTTATTATTTTCTGCTTTTCAGTATTAATAGTATCCTTTGAAGGAAAAGATATTGTTACTACCATTAGCTCAGTAGCAACCACTTTAGGAAATGTTGGACCGGGATTAGAAATAGTTGGACCTATGGGGAACTTTTCGAGTTTTACTGTATTTAGCAAACTTATATTTTCTTTTTGTATGATAGTAGGAAGATTAGAAATATACCCTATGATTTTATTACTTATGCCTAGATTTTGGGCAAAGTAGCTATATTATATATTTAAACAAAAGATACAATGGCGTTTATTATTTCTTTAATTATTTTTCAGTAATTTAGAATAATAACGTCTTTTTTACTTAAAGTATTAAATTTTCTTGAATTTTTTACGAAAATAAAAATAGAATAAAAACTTAGAAAAAAGGAGAAATCTAAAGTATGTTTATGTGTAAACATTGACAACGATAAATATGTAGAATATTGACAAAATTCATTTTATACTACATAATAAAGAGTAATGAATACTATATAAAACATTAAAAAATATCTTTGATATGCATTAAAAGGTGGTGATAAAGTGGCATTAGAAGCATTAAAAGAAATTAAGGAAGCTGAAGAAAAAGCAGAAAAAATTATTAAAGATGCAGAAATTAGAAAAAAGGATATTATTTTAAATGCTCAAAAAGAGGCTAAAGATAAGTATAATGAAATCATAAATTTAGCTAAAGATGAGGCAGGTAAATTAATTGAAACTGCTACAAATGAGGCAAATAAAAGAGCTACGCCTATCTTAGAGCAGGGTAAAAAAGAAATCGATGAAATTTCAAGTATTTCTGAAGAGGAAAAAGGGAAAGTTATAAATTTAGTAATTGAGAGGATAGTGAATATTCATGGCAATAGTTAAAATGAATAAATTTACTTTGCTAGCCTTTGAATCTGATAGAAAAAAACTATTAGAAGAACTTCAGAAACTTGAGGAGGTTCAATTTATAAACCTTCAATCACAAGACGTACTTGAAGATCAAGAAGATTTTGTTGGGTTAGATAAAGTTTCATTAGATTCTAGTTATGCAAAGTTTGAAGAAGATTTATCAAAGATTAAATTCACCATGGAATTCCTTAAGCCATATATTTCAAAAAAATCTGAACTTGGAGAGATGCTTTCAGATAAAAAGCAGATGTCTTATGAGGAAATTAATAAATATATGACTAATAGCTCATGGAAGGTAATTTATAATGAAATAAAGGGAAAAGAAGAAAGGTTAAATTCAATTAATAATGAATTAACTAAAATTGAGTCTGAAATAGATTTATTAAAAGCTTGGATTAATTTTGATGCACCTTTTAAACTTCTAAAGAATTTAAAAAGTGCATATTTTTTAGGGTCATTTCCTAAACAATATGAAGAGGAATTAATTGATAAACTTAATAAGTCAGAATATCCAACTTATTACGAAGTAATAAGTAAAAATAATTCGGATGTTTCAATATTAGTTATAACTAATATTGAAAGTAGAGAAAATATCTCAGAAGAGTTAAAGCAAGTAGGATTTTCAGCTTTCCCAGTAATTTATGATGAAACTGCTTCAGAAAAAATAAACAGTTTAAATAGTAACCATAAAAACCTCTTAGACGAGGAAAAAAGTATTAAAGAATCATTAATAACTTATAATGATAAAATAGAAGAATTAGAAATAGCTTATGAGTTTTTTAATAGTTTGATTGTTAGAGAATTAGCATCTAATAATTTCTTAAAAACTAGTAAGATAATTGCTATATCAGGTTGGATTAAAAAAGACTCTAATGAAATATTAGAGAAAGCTGTAGGAAATATATTAGATAATAACTATTATATGACTTTCAGTGAAGTTGAGGATAAGGAAATTGAAAAAGTTCCTATTAGGCTTAAAAACGGTTCTTTTTCATCAAACTTTGAAGGTTTAGTTGAAATGTATAGTTTACCTAAATATTCAGAAGTTGACCCAACTCCAATATTATCAATCTTTTACTTTATATTTTATGGGATGATGCTTTCAGATGCTGGATATGGACTAATTATGGTTTGTGCAACTTCATATGCGTTATGGAAGGTTAAAGACCCAGAAAAGAGAAAGTTTTTCAAATTACTTTTTTTTGCAGGTATTTCTACAGTGATTTGGGGAGCAATATATGGATCTTGGTTTGGGGATTTATTCCCAGAGTATTTTGGAATAAATGTTCCATATTTATTAAATCCAACAACTGGAATAATGGAGATTTTCATAATGTCCTTAGTTTTTGGGTTTGTGCATGTATTTGTAGGATTAGGTATAAAAGCATATATACTTATTCGTGCAGGTGCTATAAAGGATATGGTATATGATGTTTTAACTTGGTATTCAACGCTAATTGGAGCTGTGCTTATGCTTCTTGGTATTGGAGGAGTATTAGGTAAGGTTCTTCTTTTTGGTGGATTAATAGCTTTATTGTTAACTCAAGGAAGAGCATCAGAAAGTATAGGTGGTAAAATAGGTGGAGGAGTTTATGGAGTATATGGAATAACAGGATATTTAGGTGATATTGTTTCATATTCTAGACTTCTAGCTTTAGGGCTTGCTACAGGATTTATAGCAAATGCATTAAATCTTATAGTAAACTTAATTCCATCACCATTTAGTTATATTATTTCGCCAATTTTATTTATTGGATTACATTTGTTCAATTTATTGATAAATGCGTTAGGTTCCTATGTACATGCAGCGAGATTGCAGTACCTAGAGTTCTTTGGTAAATTTTATGAAGGTGGAGGACGAAAGTTCACTCCATTTAAATTAAGTGATATTTTTATTAAAATAACAAAATAATTAGGAGGATTTAAAACATGAGTTGGATAGAATTTTTTGTTGATAAAGGTGGATTAGTTTTTGCATTATTAGGGGCTGCTTTAGCAGTAGGCTTAGCAGGTATAGGATCAGCTAAAGGTATAGGTATAGCTGGAGAGGCTGCTTCAGGGTTAATGACTGAAGAACCAGAAAAGTTTGGTAGTACATTTATATTAGTTGCATTACCTGGTACTCAAGGGTTATACGGATTCGTTATAGCACTTCTATTATTCACTAAAATAGGAATATTTGGTGGAGATGCACCAACTTTTGAATTAGGATTAAAATACTTAATGGCTTGTCTTCCAGTAGCATTAGCAGGATGGCAATCAGCTATAGCTCAAGGTAAAGTTGCAGCAGCTGGTGTTCAAATATTAGCAAAGAGACCAAATGATGTAATGAAGGGTGTTATATATGCTGTTATGGTTGAAACATATGCAGTTTTAGGATTCGTTGCTTCATTATTCATGGTACTATTCATAAAATAGTTTGGAGTGATGGCAAATGTCTAATATTAAAAATCTTACAGAAAAGATTCTGGAAGAAGCAAAGCATAAAGAAAAAGAAATAGCTGCTTATGCAGAAAGTGAAAAAGAAAAAATTCTTTCTTCAAAGATAAAGGAAGCTGACGATGAAAAAAGATTAATTCTTTTAAAAGCAGAAGAAGAGGCTAAAACTAAAAAAGAAAGAATTATATCTAGCACAACTTTAAAGGTAAGAAATGAAAAACTTGAAATAAAACAAAAGCTTATTAGTGAAGTTTTTGATAAGGCATTAGAAGAACTTTGTTCAATGAATTCTAGCAAATTAAAAAACTTCATAAAACATACAATTTTAGATTTAGACATAGAGGGTGATGAAACAATAATTCTCAATGAAGATGGAAAATCAAAAATTGATGATAAGTTTATAGAAGATTTAAATTTTATTTTCCTTGCTAGAAATAAAAAAGGAGAGTTAAAGGTTAGAGAAGAAAATGGAAGCTTTAAAGGTGGATTTATTGTAGAGAAAAATGGAGTTGAAATAAACAACACATTTGAATCTCTAATGGACTCTATGAAAGATGAACTAGAGTATGAAGTATCTAAAGCATTATTTAATTAAGGAGGTTTAGCGTATGGATTCAATGGTATTTACCCAAGTTATACCTAGAATTAGGGTGTTAGAGACTAAACTTCTTGATAAAACTAAACTTGAAAGAATTATAGATTCAAGTTCAGGGGAAGAAGCTTTAAAAATACTTGGTGAAACTGAGTACTCTAACGTTATGGGAAATGTCAAAAGAATAGAAGATTATGAAGAAATATTAAGCTCAGAGTTAAAGAGAGTTTATAAACTTCTATATGAAATATCTCCTATAAAATCTGTAGTAGATGTTATGAGTATAAAATATGATTACCATAACATTAAGGTGCTTATTAAAGAAAAGATATTAAATAAAGATTTTTCAAATATGTTAGTTCCAGTAGGAAAAGTTGATATTTCTAAACTTAAAAATGCTATAGATAATGATTATTATAGAGACTTAAATTCTGTAATGAGAAAATATATAGAAGAGGTTTTTAAAGATTACGAAAATACAAAAGATCCTCAGAGAATAGATATTATATTAGATAAAGGTATGTTTGAAGAACTTCTTATTTTAGATAAAGAAATAGAAGATAAGTTTTTACACAAATATATAACTACGCTAATTGATACAACTAACTTAAAGACTTTGCTTAGAGTAAAAAAACAAGGTAAGGGAAGAGAATTCTTTAGTGAAGTATTAATTTTAGGGGGAACTATTGATAAAGATAAATTATTTGCTTTATTAAATGATTCTGCTGAAAATATAAGCTCAAAACTTTCCTACACAGATTATAGTGAGATTTTAAAGATTGGAATTGAAGCCTATGTTAAAAATGGTTCTTCTGCACTTTTTGAAAAATTAAGTGAAGACTATATTATGAAGCTTATGAAAAATGCTAAATATGTAAGTTTTGGAGTAGAACCTATTTTAGCGTATGTTTATGCTAAAGAAACAGAAATAAAGTTGCTTAGAATTATTATGGTTGGCAAGCTTAATAATATTGCTAGTGAAGTAATAAGAGAAAGGCTGCGTGATAGTTATGTATAAGAAGATAGGAGTAGTTGGAGATAAAGATTCAGTTTTAGCATTCAAGGCATTAGGAATTGAAGTTTTTCCTGTTGTTGAAAAAGAAGAAGCTAGAAAAACTATCGATAGGTTAGCTATGACTGATTACGCAGTTATATTTGTAACGGAGCAGGTTGCAAAGGATATTCAAGAAACTATTGAAAGATATAACAGAATGCTTCTACCTGCTGTAATATTAATTCCAAGTAATCAAGGATCATTAAATATAGGAATTCAAAGAATAAGTGACAACGTAGAAAAAGCAGTTGGCGTTAATATTTTATAGGAAGGTAGGTTTTAGAAGGTGAAAACTGGAAGTATTATAAAAGTTTCAGGTCCTTTAGTAGTTGCTGAAGGAATGGATGAAGCTAATGTATATGATGTATGTAAAGTTGGAGCAAAAGGCCTTATCGGAGAAATCATTGAAATGAGAGGAGATAAGGCATCTATACAGGTATATGAAGAAACGTCAGGAATAGGTCCAGGGGATCCAGTAGTAACTACCGGAGAACCTCTTTCAGTTGAACTTGCACCAGGATTAATAGAGTCAATGTTCGATGGAATACAAAGACCTCTTGATGCATTCATGGAAGCTGCGAACTCATCATTTTTGGTTAAAGGTGTTTCAATACCAAGTTTAAATAGAGAAAAAGTTTGGGGCTTTAATCCTACAGTAAACGTAGGAGATGAGGTTCACGCTGGAGATGTTATAGGAACAGTTCAAGAGTCTCCTGTAGTACTTCATAAAATAATGGTTCCATATGGACTTAAAGGTAAAGTTAAAGAAATAAAAGAAGGGGAATTCACTATTACTGATGTTGTTTGTGTTCTTGAAACTGAAAAAGGTGATAAAGAAGTTTCAATGTTACAAAAATGGCCAGTAAGAAAAGGAAGACCTTATGAGAGAAAGCTAAATCCAGTTGAACCAATGGTTACAGGACAACGTGTTGTAGATACATTTTTCCCTGTAGCTAAAGGTGGAGCAGCAGCTGTTCCAGGACCATTCGGAGCAGGTAAAACTGTAGTTCAACATCAAATAGCAAAGTGGGGAGATACCGAAATTGTTGTTTATGTTGGATGTGGAGAACGTGGTAATGAAATGACAGACGTTCTTAATGAGTTCCCAGAGCTTAAAGATCCAAGAACTGGTGAAAGCTTAATGAAGAGAACAGTACTTATAGCTAACACATCAAACATGCCTGTTGCAGCTAGAGAAGCTTCTATATATACAGGAATAACGATAGCTGAATATTTTAGAGACATGGGATATTCTGTAGCTATAATGGCTGACTCTACATCAAGATGGGCAGAGGCTTTAAGAGAAATGTCAGGTAGACTTGAAGAAATGCCTGGTGATGAAGGCTATCCAGCTTACTTAGGATCGAGACTTGCTGATTATTATGAAAGAGCAGGTAAGGTTGTATGTCTAGGTAATGAGGGAAGACAAGGTGCTATTACAGCAATAGGAGCAGTTTCCCCTCCAGGTGGAGATATATCTGAACCAGTTACACAATCTACTTTAAGAATAGTTAAAGTATTCTGGGGACTAGATGCACAACTTGCATATAGAAGACATTTCCCATCAGTTAACTGGCTAAGTTCGTATTCGTTATATCTAGAAAAGATGGGAGTATGGATGAATGATAATGTTGCACCAGATTGGTCAGCACTTAGAACTGATGCAATGGCACTACTACAAGAAGAAGCAAGTTTAGATGAAATAGTAAGACTTATAGGAATAGATGCTCTTTCAGAGAAAGATAGATTAAAACTTGAAGTTGCAAAGTCTATTAGAGAAGATTACTTGCAACAAAATGCTTTCCATGAAGTAGATACTTATGCTTCATTAGGTAAGCAATATAAGATGTTAAAACTTATACTTAAGTTTTATGACGAAGCAAATAGAGCTTTAGAAGTTGGAGTTTATTTAGATAAAATACTTGCTCTAGAAGTAAGAGACAAAATAGCAAGAAGTAAGTATATAGCAGAAGATGAAATAGCAAAAATAGATGATATTTCTAACGAGCTAAATAAAGCAGTAACTGATTTAATCAACGAAGGAGGGGTTCTAAATGCTTAAGGAATATAGAACAGTTAGAGAAGTAGTAGGACCACTTATGGTTGTTGATGGAGTAAGTGGAGTCAAGTATGATGAACTAGTTGAAATAGAGATGCAAACAGGTGAAAAAAGAAGAGGAAAGGTTCTTGAAGTTAATGGAGAAAAAGCTATGGTACAGCTTTTTGAAGGATCTTCAGGAATAAACCTAAAAGGAACTAAAGCTAAATTTTTAGGTAGACCTCTTGAACTTGGAGTATCTGAGGATATGTTAGGTAGAGTATTTGATGGAATGGGAAGAGCTAAAGATAATGGTCCTAAAATACTTCCTGAAAAAAGAAATGATATTAATGGTGAGGCTATAAATCCAGTAGCAAGAAACTACCCATCAGAGTTTATTCAAACTGGTATATCCGCTATAGATGGATTAAATACGTTAGTTAGAGGACAAAAGCTTCCAGTATTCTCAGCTTCAGGACTTCCTCATGCTGAACTTGCAGCTCAAATAGCAAGACAGGCAAAAGTTTTAAATTCTGATTCAAAGTTTGCTGTTGTATTTGCCGCTATAGGAATAACTTTCGAAGAAGCTGAATTCTTCGTAGAGGAGTTTACTGAAACAGGAGCAATAGATAGATCAGTTCTATTTATGAATCTTGCATCAGACCCTGCAATAGAAAGAATAGCAACACCTAGAATGGCGTTAACTACAGCAGAGTTTTTAGCTTATGAAAAAGGAATGCATGTACTTGTTATAATGACAGATATAACTAACTATTGTGAAGCTTTAAGAGAAGTTTCAGCAGCTAGAAAAGAAGTTCCAGGAAGAAGAGGATATCCAGGTTACTTGTATACTGACCTTTCAACTTTATATGAAAGAGCAGGAAGACTAAAAGGAAAAGAAGGTTCAATAACACAAATACCTATATTAACTATGCCAGAAGAGGATAAAACTCACCCTATTCCTGACTTAACTGGATATATAACAGAAGGGCAGATAATATTATCTAGAGAGTTATACAAAAAAGGTATTACTCCTCCAATAGATGTATTGCCATCTCTATCAAGACTTAAAGATAAGGGTATTGGTAAAGGTAAAACAAGAGAAGATCATGCTGATACTATGAACCAATTATTCTCTGCATATGCACAGGGAAAACAGGCAAAAGAATTAGCAGCTATATTAGGAGAATCAGCTCTATCAGATGCAGACAAAAAATATGCTGAGTTTGCTGAAGCTTTTGAAAAACTATATGTTAATCAAGGTTTCACTACTAATAGATCCATAGAAGAAACACTTAATTTAGGATGGAAGCTTCTAAAAATACTACCAAAAACAGAACTTAAGAGAATCAGAGATGAATTCCTTGAAAAGTATATGCAAGCTAGAGAGGAAGTATAGCATATGGCAAAGTTAAATGTTAATCCTACAAGAATGGAGTTAACAAAACTTAAGAAGAGATTAACCACTGCTGTTAGAGGTCATAAGCTCTTAAAAGATAAACAAGATGAATTAATGAGGCAGTTTATAAGTCTTGTAAAGTATAACAATGACTTAAGAAAAGATGTAGAAGATAAACTTCATGGTTCATTGAAAGACTTTGTTATGGCTAGAGCATTAATGAGTTCTGAGTTTTTAGAAGAAGCTATTGTCTATCCAAAAGAAAGTATATCTGTGGAAGTAGGAAACAAAAACATAATGAGTGTTAATGTACCACTTATGACGTTTAAAAGAAAACTTGAGGGTGATACAGGAAGTATATACCCTTATGGGTTTGCAAACACTTCCTCAGAGTTAGATGACTCTATAAAAGGATTGTATGAAATACTACCAAAACTTCTAGAGTTAGCTGAAGTTGAAAAGAGTTGTCAACTCATGGCTGATGAAATTGAGAAAACTAGAAGAAGAGTTAATGCATTAGAATATATGACAATTCCTCAACTTCAAGAGACTATAAAGTATATTAGAATGAAGCTTGATGAAAATGAAAGAGGAGCTTTAACTAGACTTATGAAAGTTAAGGCTATGATTGAACAAAGAAGCTAAATTAAAAAAGAAGCTATCTCAAAATATTTGAGATAGCTTCTTAAATTTTATCCTCTACTCTTTGGAGTAGGTTGCTTCATTTTCTTTAATTGAGAATGGTCTATTGGAACTAAATCTGTTTTATTAGTCAGATTTAATACATTCATGATAGAGATGTGTTCATTCTTCTCTTTATCACCTTTAAGACCCATAACAATAACTTTATGTCCTTGATTAACTTGAATAAAAGAAGGTTTCTTAAACCAAGAATTTTTCTTATAAACGCATTTAATAACCATTTTACCTGCATCAGGTTTAACTATTAAAGTTGCAGTGATCTTGTGAAAAATCCAAAGAATAGTTTTTGTTTCTATCTTAGATGATAAAACGCTACCTTGAAATTGCGTCATTCTATCGCCATATTTCTTTATGTAAGAATCAGTATAATATTTTGAAATCTTTTCTTTAAAACCCATAATTATAACTCCTTTGTATTTATAATATTATGACATATATTTATTAAACGTAAAAATACAAACTAATTATAACATAATAACATATCTATTCAAATAAAATTTTTATTAGGATTGATTTAATTAAAAAAATCACCCGAAAGCAGGTGATTTTTAATTAGTTTAAGTTTTTTCTAATATCTTCTAGAAGCTCCTCTAAAGAATCTCCAGTAGCATCATTACCATTTACGATAGCTATTCCGCTACAGAAACATTCTCCACATCTTCCAAGGCAACCTTCAACATTAATCTCGCTTTCAGGTATATCCTTTTTTAATACCTCTATTGCTGCATCTGTATATTCATTGTTTTCACAAAAATGTAGTGCCATTTATAAATCCTCCATAAATTAAAGTTAATATAAAGCAATTATAAAATGAGAATTGATATCAGTCAATAGTTATTATTTGTTAACTTTGAATTAAAGACTTTTACTACTATTATGTGGAAGCTTCTCTTAAGGCTTCATAAAATTCCTTTACTGTAGTAAAATAAGATTAAAATAATTTAGAAACAGGTGATTAAATGGGAGCAAGGAATAGCTTAGGACAAACGGAAGAAGAGTTTTTAAAAGAATATGATAGTTCAAAGTATAAAAAGCCATCAGTAACTACGGATAATGTAATATTTTATGTAAAAGAAAATGTTATAGAGGTTTTATTAATTAAGAGAGGGAATCATCCGGATATAAATAAGTGGGCATTTCCAGGTGGATTTATAGAGATGGATGAGAATCTTGAAGTTGCAGCCCTTAGAGAGTTAAAAGAAGAAACAAATCTAGAAGGAATAGAGTTTGAACAGTTACATACTTTTGGAGATGTAGATAGAGATAAGAGAGACAGGATAATTACTGTAGTTTATTTTGCTGTAATTGAGGAAAAAAAGAAAGCTGTAGCAGGGGATGATGCTGGGGATGCAAAGTGGTTTTCTGTAGGTTATGAAAAAATAAGCATAGAGAATTCAGAAGAATATATATTAGATATAAAACTTAAAAGTGATGACTTAGAATTAAATCCACAAATTAGAGTTAGTCAATCTAAAGGTAAATATATAGCAAAAAAGAAATATACACAGATAAAAAAAGATAATATGGCAGGAGATCATGGAAAGGTATTAGCTGTAGCTTTAGAGAAGTTTTTAGAAAAGTTCTAAACAAATTATACATTTATAAGACAGAAAAATAAATATAGCATATTATATATGATAATAAATTAATTTGTATGGAGAAAAAAGTGTTTAATAAAGGAACAAGAATTGGATTAGCTCTTTCCGGAGGAGGTATTCGTGCTCTAATTTTTCATTTGGGTATTTTGAAGTTTTTAGCTGAAAATGGTGATCTTGAAAATGTTAAGACAATTTCTACAGTATCTGGTGGAAGCATTTGCATAGGGCTTATATTGTCTATAAATGATTATAAGTGGCCAACCAGCAAGGAATATTTAGAAAAGGTTTTGCCTGAATGTAAAGGTATAGTTCTTAATAATGATATTACTAGTGGAATGATGAGGCTTAAGGAGAAGTATCCTGAGTATGATACAGTGATGCTATTGGCTAAGGCATTAGAAGAAGAGTGGGGAGTACATGGAGATTTGCAGACTATCCCTTCTTCACTTAATTGGGAAATTAATTGTGCTACTTTTGAAACTACAAAAAATTTCAGGTTTAGCAAAAGACGCATGGGAGATCCTTTATTGGGCTATACAATGAATCCAGATTTTCCAATTTCAAATGCTGTTGCTGCTTCAGCCGCCTTTCCAGAGATCATAGGGACATATAGATTAGATATGAGTTTATATAAGTGGTATAAAGATGAGTTAGGAAATACCCCTTTAACTGATACACGGGATTTTTGTAATTTGTGGGATGGGGGTGTTTATGATAACCTTGGTCTTGAAGTATTATATAGACCAGGATTTGGACTTAAAAAAGGAATTGATTTTTTAGTTGTAAGTGATGCATCTTCTCCAATTTATGAACAAGAATACTCTAGGGAGAACAGATTAGAAAATCTTCAACGTATTTGGGATATCAGTGTTAAAAAATTAAATGAATTAGTAGTTAGAAGCTTATTTAGAGATGTGATAAATAAGGGGAAAGGCGCTTATTTAAAAACAGGTACTTTTGTTTTGGATGTTCTAAAGAAGTTACCTATTCCCCACAAAATCATAATAAAACTTGGTGAAACATCTCTATCTCATGAGAGAGTAATACTTGCAATGAATTATCCTACAACTCTAATAGCTCCAACTTCTGAAGAATTTGAGCTGATTTTAAGACATGGTTATGAAACAGCATCGTGCATTAGGATAAAATCCATATTTGAAAAGTTATAGATATTTTTATCTTTAAGCTAACTAAGTGGAACAAGATTCTTCATACTTATATCTAAACATGGAGAAGAGTGAGTAAGTGCACCTAAAGATATAAAATCAACCCCCAAAGAAGCATATCTAGAAATATTGTCTAAAGTGATATTCCCGGAACATTCAACTAGAGCCTTGTCCTTAATTAAGCTCAAGGCTTCTTTTATGTTATCAAGGGACATATTATCTAACATTATAATATCTGCTCTTGCCTCTAAGGCCTCTTTTACCATATCTAAGGTTTCAACCTCAACTTCAACTTTTCTAACAAAAGAAGAATTTTCACGAGCTTTAGTTACAGCAGCTTTAACTCCCCCTGCAAAAGCAACATGATTGTCTTTTAAAAGTATTCCATCAGATAAATTGAATCTATGATTTTGTCCACCTCCAATTTTTACAGAATATTTTTCTAAGGCCCTTAGATTAGGAGTGGTTTTTCTTGTATCTAATATCTTTATTTTTGAATCTTTTATAATGGATACAACTTTATTTGTATAAGTTGATATACCACTCATTCTTCCTAAAAAATTTAAAGCAACCCTTTCACCAGATAATATAATTCGTGTACTTCCAGTAAGTTCACCTATTTTTTCTTTATTATAGACCTTATCTCCATCTTTTTTATATAAATCAACTTTAACCGAAAATTCAGAGTTTAAAGAAAGAAGTTTAAATACTCTTTTAAAAACCTCAAGTCCAGCTAAGACTCCATCTTCTTTTGCAATCAAATCAACTTTGCTTTTTGATTCAAGGGGTATAATAGCTTCTGTAGAAATATCTCCATTTGGAATATCTTCAATTAAAGCATCTTTAATTATTTTATCCAGTATAAGCAAATTCAACATTTATATTTCCTGCCTTTCTTTTAAATTCCTCAATTGTACTTATTCGATTTCTTGACAATATTTCCATAGGGGTACCTTTTATTTTAGGTGGATTGAAATTTATAAGAGACATGCTATCTATTGAAAGATTAATTGAGTTAGCAGCTCTTCTAGAAAACACAAGTGCTTCAAGAATAGAGTTAGAAGCAAGTCTGTTTGCACCATGAACTCCAGTACAACTGGTTTCTCCTACAGCATATAAATTTCTAAGAGAAGTATAGGAATTTAAATCAACCTTTATTCCTCCCATAAAGTAATGCTGTGCTGGAGATACTGGTATTGATTCTTTAGTAATATCTATTCCCTTATTTAAGCAATTTTCATAGATAGCTGGGAATCTATTTATTAAGTAATTGCTGTTTAAAAAAGATATATCCAAATACACATGAGAACTATTTGTTTTCTTCATTTCCTCATATATAGCTTTTGATACCACATCTCTAGGCAAAAGTTCATTTACAAATCGTTCTCTTTTAGAGTTTAGTAAGATTCCTCCTTCTCCGCGCACAGATTCAGAGATTAAAAATCTTCTTTTAGAGGCATTCATCTCATATAAAGCTGTGGGGTGAATCTGGATATATTCTAGATCTTTAAGTTTTATGTTGTGTTTTAAAGCAATGCTTATAGAATCTCCAGTTAATGCACGTTGATTTGTAGAATTTACAAATAGGCCACCTATACCACCAGTAGCTAAAATCACAATCTTTGAATGAATAAACAATTGAGAACTATCATTTAGAAAAATACCACCTACACAAGTTTCTTCCTTTTCCATTAAATCTATAAGAGTAGTTTTTTCTAAAATAGTAACGTTATCTAGGGCTTTCACCTTATGGATTAAAGTTTCTTGAACTGATTTACCTGTAGTATCTTTTACATGTACTATTCTATTAACACTATGAGCACCTTCCTTTGTGAATTCAAAAGAAGAATCTTCCTTAAAGTCAAAAGGAACTCCTAAGGATTTTAGATTAAGAATGTTTTCTATGGATTCTTCTGCTAAAACCTTCACGGCTTCTTTATTGTTTTTATATTGTCCAGCTTTTAGGGTATCCTCAATAAATAAAGGAATATCTTCTTTAGATAAGGCAGTGGAAATTCCTCCTTGAGCTAAAAAACTGTTTGTATCTGCTATACTTTCTTTTGATACAATAGTTATATTTAAATCTTTTCTTAGATTTAAGGTTAGGTAAAGTCCCGAAATTCCGCTACCAACTATTAAAACATCAGTGAATAACTCCATATTAATCCCTTCTTTTAGATAATTTGTGTATTTAATTTAAGACAATAGGTATAAGGAACTTAAGACAATTTGTGCATGTTTTCTAGCGCTTTATAAGCCTTCATTCTGACATCTTCATCTAAAATTATTTCATTGGTTTCTTCTTTTAATGTAATATAGATGTCTTCTAATGTGGTTTTCTTCATATTAATACAAGTCATAGTAGTTCCAGGAACATAGAACTTTTTATGAGGACTTCTTTTTTTCATTTCATGAAGAACTCCAGATTCAGTTAACACTATAAATTCATCTTTAGGGGAGCTTACTGAATAATCTATAATTTCACCTGTACTTCCTAAAAAGTTTGCCATATCCCTTATTTCTTTTTCACACTCAGGATGAACTAATACTTCTGCAAGAGGACGTAAATCTTTCAAGGCTTGTACAGTTTCTTTTTTTACTTTCTTATGAGTAATGCAATAACCATCCCAAAGATAAAACTTTTTATTTGGAAACTGTTCCGCTATATATTCTCCAAGATTTTTGTCAGGTAGAAAAATAATTTCTTCATTAGGTATGTTTTTCATGATGTTTAGAGCAGAAGATGAAGTAACACAAACATCACACAAGGCCTTAACATCTGTATTTGAATTGATGTAGCTTACAACTAAAGCATTAGGGTGTTTCTCTTTTAGTTTAGCTAAGCTTTGAACATCTGCCATGTCAGCCATAGGACAGCCAGCATCTGAGTTTGGTAAATATACTTTTTTATTTGGAGATAAAATTTTAGCGCTTTCAGCCATAAATTTTACGCCACAAAAAATTATAGCTTGCTCAGGACTATTCATAGCTATCTTACTTAAATAATATGAATCGCCAACATAATCAGCTATATCTTGAACTTCATCTCTTTGATAATAATGGGCTAAAATCAAAGCATTTTTTTCTTTTTTAAGATTTTTAATTTCATCTACTAGATTCATAAGTTAAACTCCTAAATAAATATTTTGTTAGTGTATATACAGCAGTATACTCCTAAAGTTTTGATAATTCAACCTAATAATAATTCACTGAATTTTGTTAAAATGTCAGTGTTTATATTATCCCATTAAGTTCACACTAGAAGTTAATAGTTTATTCATTGACCAAAAGTAGGAATTATGGCATAATATGAGGTATAAGATAACCTTTAAAATAATATGATTAACTGGGATGGGATAAGATGAGTACGATTGAGAATATTATAAATACATATAACAATATTAAAAACAAGTTAAGATTTGATGGAGAATATTTAAATTATTTTGCTTCAATACTTTCTACTGTTAATAAAAATATAATTAATTATGATAAAATAAAATATATAAGAAGATTTTTTTCAGATAGAACAGCTTGGCATTCATCTTTTAGAGGGACAGGACTTTATACAATATCAATAATTCTTTCTTTTGAAGAGGACTTAGATGAAAAAATGGAGAAGATTATAGAGATAGAGCAGGAGTTAGTATCTAAGGGTTTTAGAGAAAGTTCTTATTTGGCTTTAGCAAGTTATATTTTACATAAGAGTAAGGATAGCAATGTTATTCAAAGATTTATAGATATGTATGATGTTATACATGGTAAAAGTGATAAGATAACTTGTGAAGAAGATTATCCAATGATAGCGCTTGTTGTATACAAAAATATAAGTGGAGAAATTCTTACAAGTAAGTATGATGACTATTTTAGTGTGTACAAATTTGTTGAAGTTAAGAGTAATGACATCACTCAGGATATGGTGATTTCTTCTATAATTTTTAATAATGGAATAAACCTTAATGATAATATGATGAAGGAAAAGATTGAAGCACAATATGCTATTTTATATCCTATATTTTTTAATAAAACTGAAAATACAGTTAAGATGTTAGATATATGGGAGGGAAAACTTGAAGAGCATGTGGAGCTTCAGTTATTTATGGATGGAAGCTTTAGAAGATTTTTAGCCATGGTTTTAATATTACAAAACAACAAGGATATATCAAATGAAGATCTAGAAATGCTCATATCTTTATGCGTATTAAACTTTACTAAAACTCAGGAAACATCAATATTAAGTGATCTAGTGTAATGAGGGATAAATATGAATAAAAAGATTATTCATGTGGATATGGATGCGTTTTTTGCATCTGTAGAAGTTATGGATAACCCAAAACTTAAAGGGAAACCAGTAATAGTTGGAGGAACAAGTGAAAGAGGAGTGGTAGCTACTTGTTCTTATGAAGCTAGAGCCTTTGGAGTTCATTCAGCCATGCCTTTATTTATGGCAAAGGAGAAGTGTCCTCATGGGGTATATCTGCCAGTTAGATATGGAAGGTATAAGGAGATATCAAGAAAGGTTTTCTCTATTTTAGAAGAGATTACGTCTATAATTGAACCAGTATCTATAGATGAGGCGTATTTAGACGTTACAAACAGTAAATTAACTGCTATGGAAGCTGCTTTATATATTAAAAAAGCTATTAGAAGAGAACTTGGAATTACTATTTCTGCAGGAATTTCTTACAATAAGTTTTTAGCTAAAATAGCTTCCGAATGGAACAAACCAGATGGAATAAAGGAAATAACTGAAGATATGGTTCCAGAAATACTTTTTCCACTATCAGTTTCCAAAATTCATGGATTAGGGGAGAAGTCTGTAAAAAAATTAAATAACATAGGAATATTCAGGGTAAAGGATTTATATGCTTTACCCAATGAGCTTTTCACTTATTATTTTGGTAAGTATGGAGATGATATATATAACAGAATAAGAGGAATAGATAACAGAGAAGTTAAGATAAATCATGATAGAAAATCTATAGGAAAAGAAACAACTTTAAGAAAAAATACAAATGATAGAGAAGAACTTTTAGAGTATATAGATAGATTTTCTAAAGAAATTTCAGATATTTTAATAGATAGAAATCTATCAGGAAGAACCTTAACTATAAAATATAAAACCTGGGATTTTAAATCTCATACTAAAAGTAAAACCTTAATGAACTATGTAGATAAATATGATGAGATATTTAAAAATGCAGTAGATATATTAACTGATGAATTAATTGAAGAAGAACTTAGACTAATAGGATTATCTATATCTTCTTTAAAAGAAAATAAAATACAGCAATTAAGATTATTCTAGTAAAAGAATAGACATAAATTAATATATAATTTATAATCACTTAATGTAGAGAGAAATTAGTAAACCAATTCTTTTGAAAAAGTTTACTCAGGAGGAATGTATATATGAATAATAATGAATTATCAAAATTTATTGACCACACTGTATTAAAGGCTGAAACTTCAGAAAAAGCTGTAGAGAAAGTTTGCAAGGAAGCTTTAGAGTATAAATTCGCCTCTGTATGTATTAATCCTTGTAATGTTAAGTTAGCTTCAAAGCTATTAGAAGGAAGCGAAGTTAAGGTATGTACAGTTATAGGATTCCCTTTAGGTGCAAATACTTCAAAGGTTAAAGCATTTGAAACAGAAGACGCAATAGCAAATGGTGCTCATGAAGTGGATATGGTTATAAACATAGGAAAGCTAAAAGATAAGGACTATGACTACGTTAGAGAAGATATAAAAGCAGTTGTAAATGCAGCTAAAGGTAAAGCGCTTACAAAAGTTATAATAGAAACTTGCTTACTTACAGATGAAGAGAAAGTAAAAGCTTGTGAACTTGCAAAAGAAGCTGGAGCAGATTTTGTAAAAACTTCTACAGGATTTTCTACAGGTGGAGCAACACCTGCTGATATAAAGCTTATGAGAGAAACAGTAGGACCAGAGATGGGAGTTAAAGCATCAGGTGGAGTTAGAAATATAGATGATGCAGAAGCTGTTATAAAAAATGGTGCTACAAGAATAGGGGCATCATCATCAATTGATATAGTTGAAGGAAGAACATCAAAAAGCAATTACTAAAATAAAAGAAGTACTCTTAAAGAATATGCATCTTTAGAGTACTTTTTTATTATTTTAATTGAAAAAAACTATTCCTAAAATTGGCTAATAAGAATATTTATATATTAAACAATTAAATAAGGAGGAAACTACTCTACCTTAAGAAGAGTGGTAAATTTTATGAAAAGAGAGTTAACTCCAAAAGAAGTAATTTACAATATTGATTTAAATCAAGCCTTTCCCTTTAATAATAGGAATAATGTACAACAATACTCAGATGTTTATAAAAAAATTCAGTTAGCCTTTGGAATTAATAAGGAAGGATATAATGTTTATGTTGTAGATACTTTTTCAAAAGATAAAATAGATGATATAACAAACTTTATTAAAGATATTCTAAAGAAAAGAGAAAAACCTAAGGATATTTGTTACGTGATTTATGAAGATCCTAGATATCCAACAGGTTTATTTTTAAGTAATGGCAATGGATTAAAAATGAAAAAGGTAGTTGAAGAGATAAAAGAATTATATTATGATTCTATAATTGATTTTTATAACTCATCTAATAATAAAGATAAAGAGGATATATTAGATGAGGTATACAAAAAAAGAAGCGAGCATATTGGAACTTTAGTAGATATGGCTAAGGAGGAAGGTTTTGATTTAAAGGCAACCACTCAAGGATTTGTGTTTATCCCACTTAAAGAGGGGGAGGCCATGAGTGAGAAGGACTATGACAATCTTATACAAAATGATAAAGATAATATTATTACAAGAGCAAGTAAACTCAAGACTGGGGCAGAAGAAATTCTAGAAGAACTTAAAGAGCTAGAACTAGATTCTATAGAAAAGATCAGAGATATTTTAGAAAAATATCTAGAAGATGTTATGAAAAATAACAGAGAAAGGTATTGTAATATATTTAAAGAAGATGAAGCTGCCTTAGAGTATTTAGAGTTTATTTATAAACATGTAGAAGAATCTATAATAAATAGCTATACAATTAACTTAGAAGATGATGAGGGAAAGATAGGAGAAATTCTTAATAAGTTTCAAGTAAATGTTATAGTTGATAACAGCGAAAATGAATATCCACAAGTAATATTTGAAGAAGATCCAACCGTAAATAATCTTCTAGGAAATATAGAGTATGAAAACCATAATGGTGTATATTCTACCGATGTATCATTAATAACTTCAGGTTCTATTTTAAGAGCAAATGAAGGTTGCCTTATAATAAGGATGAGTTCATTAATTAATAGTCCAGGTAGTTATTTTTATCTTAAAAAAGCACTTCTAAATAAAAAGGTATCCTATGATTATAACAGAGGATACTTTGAATTTCTTTCATTAAATGGATTAAAGCCGCTACCAATAAATATGAATTTAAAGGTGATATTAATAGGAGATTTTGAAATCTATGATTTGTTATACTCAAATGATGAAGATTTCAAAAATATATTTCCTATAAGAGCTCATATGAAATCAACAATAGATGTTGATAATGATGTAATAGCTCAAGTGGTGAATTTAATATTTAAAATAGTAGATAACAACAAACTGCTTAAGATAACTGAAGGTGGTATAAAGGAGATATTTAAATTTTTAGCTAGAAAAGCATCTTCGAAATCAGAAGTCTTGGTAGATGAGTTGGAAATAGAAAAACTTTTGTTTTTGGCAAATAATTCAGCAGCTTTAGATGGGGAGATTAATGCTAAACATATAATAAAAGCTTATTATAATGAAGAGCATATAGAAGAAGAGATTTTTAAGATGTATAAAAGTAAAAAGATGATAATAAACGTAAAAGATAAGATTGTAGGTTCAATTAATGGGCTTGCAGTAATAGATTTAGGATATTTGAGTTTTGGAAAACCCATGAGAATTACTTGTGTATGTACAAAAGGAGAAGGCAGAATCATTGATGCTCAACGAGAAAGTAATTTAAGTGGTAAAATTCATGGTAAATCTTTAGGAATACTAAAGGCAGTTTTAAATAAATTTTTTTCACCTTATGAAAGAATACCTGTAAATTTTCACTTGAGCTTTGAGCAAACTTATGGAATGGTTGAAGGAGATTCAGCATCAGTAGCCGAGATAGTAGCTATAATATCATCTCTAAGCAAAAGAGGAATAAAACAATCTATAGCTGTTACAGGCTCTATAAATCAATTTGGAGAGATTCAGCCTATTGGCGGTGTAAATGAAAAGATAGAAGGATTTTTTAAGGTATGTGAGATTCTAGATACAGTAAAAGGTAAGGGTGTTGTTATACCAGCTGCTAATAAAGATGAACTAGTTTTAAGTCCTAAAGTTGAAGAAGCTGTAACTCGGGGAGATTTTAAAATTTATACAATGGATGATTTAACGGATGCCATAAAAATCCTTATTCAAGAAGAAGGAGAAACATTAGAAGAGTTATTAGCATTTATGAAACAGGAATTGAATAAGTATGGAAAGTAATGATTTAGAGGGCGTAAGGCCCTCTCAGAGTGTCGACAAAGTCGA
>NZ_DCLI01000037.1:0-6561 GCF_002320975.1 Clostridium sp. UBA1652 | reverse complement strand
TAGCTTAATTATTGACTTAATTATAATTACTTATTCATATTTCAGTAAAAAAGACTATGAAAAAAACAAGCTATCACTTAATAGCTTGTTTTTGCCCGGGGTTTTTATGGGACTCAAGGAGTCCCATTTGCTAATGACTTTTTTCTTTTCTAATAGAATCTATCTCTTCATTTGCTAGTCCTGTTAATTCTATTATAATTTCATTGCTCATTCCCATTTTTATAGCCTTTATAGCTATTTCTTTTGCCTTCTTTTCTATTCCTTGTTCTATTCCTTGTTCTATTCCTTGTTCTATTCCTTGTTCTAAGCCTCTTTTTGTTGCTTTTTTTTCTAATTTTTCTAAAGTTTTACCTAAATTGCTAACCATAAAGTCTACCTCCTCTTGTTCAGATTTATTTAATACCTCTTCTACTTCTGCCTGTAATTCTTCTGTCAATCTTGGTTTTACTATTTTCTTTAACCACTGCTTAAATATACTAAATTGCTCTGGTGAAATTTTTCTAAGTATATATATGATTTTTCTTAATCTTCTTACAAGCTCTTCTTCATTCATTTCTTGATCTAATAAAAATACAGCTGATACTAAATTAGCCACACTATACAGTTCTTCTTCAGTGTATCTATTAATATCAAATAAAGAATAATTAAAATTAAGAACATTATCTCCAAATAAGTTAGAACCACTTAATATTTCTTTAAACTCTGTCTTTGCTGTCCAACTATTTTTACCGTTGTATAAAACTAATGGTATTATGGACGGAAGCTTAAAGCTTTTCCTCTTTCTTTCTGCCTTCTCTGTATTTTTTAGAACATCTCTCCAAACTTCGACCATATAGAATAATAGTCTCATAGGCATTTGAAAATCCACCTTTGATTGGAATTCTAGCAGTACATAAAATATTATCTCTTCCCCATCTATATTTACTTTATATAGGATATCAGACTCCTCTTCTTCAAAATCAGAAAGAATATAAGACTTATCTACTAATATTAAGTCTTCTTCTTTTATTTTATTTACCCAATCCTTTTTTAGAAAACTCTTTAAAAACTCTAAAAAAGTTTTTTTGTGGGAAAACACATACTTATATCCTACATCATGTTCATGATGTACTTCTTTATTTCTCAAAACGGCACTTCCTTTGTATATGGAACTTTTTATTTTTATTTATCTATACTATTATTATATAACATTATAGTAATTTCTTAAACATTAAGTCCATATTATTTTAAATTTCATGTCGCTAAATTTATATTCAGGTACAAAAAGACTAGCTGCCAAATGACAGCTAGTCTTTGCCCGGGGGTTTTTCTGAGGGAGAACTTGTTCGAGTGAGGTTGCTAGTCTGCGCCCGGGGGTCTTTTGGGGGCTCGAAGAGTCCTACTTGCTAGTGGGGTGGGGCTCAAGGAGCGCCGCTTGTTACTGCCTAGTTATACATCTATATGCTATATTGGCAGCACTTTGTGTAAATAATCCTGTTTCTTTTCTATAAATCATTTTACTTATTGGTGATGAGTAAAATAATTTCATTGCTTCATATTTATTTATTGATTTTAATTTGCTAATATTTAATACTACATCATCTATAAGCATTACTAATATTTCATCAAACTCATTCATTTTCATATTATTTTACTTCCTCCATTCCAATAAATTTTAAACATTCTATAATTACCTGCTGATTATTTATACAAACTTGGTTGTTTGCTGATTTAAATTTTAATCTTTTAATTGCGGCATCTTTTTCTATCCAACCTCTTTCTAAAAGATTTATTGTTGCAAATACCTGATCATCAGCGACTTCCCCAATAGTAATATCATATGGTGACTTTGAATTAATATCTTTTCTATTACTTAAAATAAATTCTAGCCATTCTTTAGTTACACCATCATATTCATAAATTTTAAATCTCTCACTAGCAAGGCTCATATTCAATTCATATATAGATACAATTGGGGGTCCCTCTATTTCTCCATTAAAATTTGTACATTTTCTAGTTGCCCATTTTTCAGCTTGTTCCTTAAATGTTGTACCATAAAACCCGATACCAAAATCTAAAGCTCTATTAGACTTTATTACTTTAGGCTCCTTTATTATTATATTTGAACCATGGTATATTATCATATCTTAATCCCCTTGCTTTTTAACAAATTAACGATTTCTCCTACTATATAATCTTCCCCTTGAGTATGAAGTGTGTCGTAATATTTTATAATATACTCATCTAATATTCTTGTTTTTTCAGTAAGTAAATTATATACATCCGGTGGCATTATATTTAAGTTACGACTTAATGCCGTTATACAATATATAGCAAAATATAGCTGTTCTTCTGTTATATCATCTATACTAATCATAAATATCACCCTAACTAATAAATTATAATATTATTATATACCATTATATTAATTTATTAAACATTAAGTCCATATTGTTTTATGTCGTTAAATTATTATTTAGGTGTAAAAAAACTAGCTATCAAGTGACAGCTAGTCTTTGCCCGGGGGTCTTTTTGGGGCTCAAAGAGTCCCTCTTGTTATTAATTAGAAGTACCTCTCTAGTTCTTCCACTCTATCCATATCAAATATGTCTGTAGCAACAACTTCTAGCACATCATTAGAAAGTTTCTTTATCTTATTAATGTAATCATCAGGTAATTTTTTGAATTTCTTTATAAGTAATTTTATTACTATCTCATACTTTCCTCTTTCTATTCCCGCTTCCATTCCTCTTTCCATTCCTTCTTCTATTCCCTCTTCTTTAAGTTTTTTATCTAATTCTAATCTTTTCATCATATCCATTAAAAATTCTCTATTATTTTTATCCAATTTTACATTTGCCATATTCTTATACACCTCCAACACTTCATTAGGATTTGCTTCTGCAAGTACATTCATTATCACTGCATATAAGGGGTTTTTTATATTATTAATGTATTCTGTTATCCATTGATTCATCAAATTCTTATTTTCATTTTGCATCTGCAATAATTTTAAGTATTTAGCACCATTATCATCAAGCTCTTTTGATACCAGAATCTGAGTCTCTATATCTGTATTTTTTATATAATATATACCATTTTCTCTTTTTTCTATGGATACCTTTTGTTCATCTTTAAGATACTCTATTAACTTCCTTGGATACTTATTTGAAGTCAATGTTATACTCATTTCCTTTATATCTATATTATTTGTGCCATCTGATAATGCTTTATATAGATATGCATAAGCTTTTACCTTATAATAGTCATCTATTGATATATAATCTGTTGGTGATTTATACTCAAATATATTATATCTTCTAAAAATTCTACCTATATCTTTAGTTATTTCTATTTGTTTTAATTTCTTTATAACTAATACATCTATTCTTAATGGTTCATCTGTTAATTGATATTCAGTTAAAAATTCTAATTCTTCTTTATAATCTATAAACTCAAGTTGTATAGCTGCCACAAAGGCAGGATGCTATTTTATTCTCTCACTCGCCATATTATCACTGCCCTTATTTTTATTTATCTATACTATTATTATATATCATTATACTAATTTATTAAACATATACCCCAAATTTTTATGTCGCTAAATGGATATTCAGGTACAAAAAGACTAGCTGCCAAATGACAGCTAGTCTTTGCCCGGGGGGTTTAGTGGGGCTCGAAGAGTCCTGCTTGCTACTACTAAATGTCTAAATCTTCACCTTTTCTCTCACTATCTATACCCATATATAAATAATTAATTCCTTCATACCATAACTTTGTATCTTCCTGCTCTAGTTCATCATATATTTTTGAATTATAAAAATTCATTAAAGCATCTTTAAGTGATAATCCATAATTATCAGCTAATCTTTTTGACACTTTTGCAGCTTTAATCGGAATAAATAAATGAACATTTTCTTGGGTTACCTTTGGTAAACTCATATTATACCTCCTCATAACCTACATATTTAATATACTTTAATGCTTTATTTGTATGAAATGAAATCTGATCCTCTAGCTTATATGTTCTTAATTCTTTAATTGTAGTATCAAAATCCATGAACTTATTTTCAAAGGCATTTAGACATGCATATACTCTATCATCTGCAACTTTTCCTTTTACGATGTCAAATTCATGCACATACTTTTCTTTTGTTCTATTGTCTAAAACAAAATTCAACCAATTTTCATTAGCTTCATCAAATACATTAACATTTAGAGACTTATCCTTTAATATACTATCTGAAATTTCATATATACTTATAAAACCTTTACCTACATTTTCTCTTCTCTGCTTAATTCTTGCCCATTTATAAGCTTGCTCTTTGCTTGTTGTAGTATAAAATCCATAACCAAAATCTAAGGTTCTAGTTGCTTTAATTAAAATAGGCTTTTCAACTAATACATTACTACCATGGTAAATTCTCATAATTCGTATCCTCTTTTTTTTAAAAATACCTCTATCTCTGATAAAATATAATCTTTTGATTGAGTATGAAGAATATCGTATCCCTCTATTAAAAAGTCTATTACTCCACTTTTATTAAATAAATTAGCTACATCTTTACCCCTCATTTTATGCTTAACTTTAAAATTTTCTACGCAAAAGGATATAAATTCAATAATTTTTTCTTCTATATTCAAATTTATCATTTAAATCAGTCCTTTTATAATCATAATATGGTTTATATTAATATTATATACTAAACTATATTGTTTTTAAACTGTGTAGATTATTTTTATGTCGCTAAATGGATATTCAGGTACAAAAAGACTAGCTGCCAAGTGACAGCTAGTCTTTGCCCGGGGGTTTTTCCGAGGGAGGTTCTCACTTCTTCTCGTAAATAACTTTTCCTGCACGTTCTATATGTTCTTTTAATTCCTTATGGTTAGAATGAGTAAAATCTACAATATCAAATAAATAAGGCATAGGACTCTCATCTTCCAATAATGAGTGTACTTCTGATAATATATCAAAGGTTATTTTTTCTCCATAAATTGCTATATCTATATCTGAGCCATGCTTAAAATTTCCTTTCGCTCTAGAACCAAAAATAGTTGCTTTATCTATTTCATTAAATTTTTTTATAGTATTAATAATATATTTCAAATCAAATGCACTTAATCCAAAGCTCATATTTCTTCCCTCAGCTTCTTTAATAGTTCTTTAATTACAGGATAATATTTTTGAACTATAAGTAGCTCTGCTTCTTTTGCAACTTCTTCATCATAAGTATGTGCCATTAAATTTCTTTTATTTAATGCATCAATCCATACATGCCCATCTGTAATTAATTGAATTTGGAAAGCTGTTTGTATAGCTGATCTAGGACTTTTTATTTCATACCCCTCTTGCTCTAAATAGTCCTTCATAGTCTTCCACGCTAATTCAAAAGTATATTCAAAACACTGTATTAATCCTTGTACCTCAAACTTATTAAGATTACCTTTTTCTATGAATTCTGTTAATTGCATTACAGCTTTATTAAAGTTTGAAAATCTTTGTTTCCAACGTATGTCTTCGTTCAACTATAAACACCTACTCTCTTAAACATTAATGTTGGTATACTATTTTTTGTTGTATTTACTTAGGTTATTTCTTTATAATAACTCCAATCTATACTAATATTATATACTAAAGTATATTGTTTTTAAACCCTGCGTTTTATTTCTATATCGCTAAATGGATGTTTAGGTGCAAAAAGACTAGCTGCCAAGTGACAGCTAGTCTTTGCCCGGGGGTTTTTCTGAGCGAGAACTTGTTCGAGGGAGGTTGCTATTCTTTTGCTTTTTCTAAAAAACAATCTATTTTCAGCTTAAACTCACTTGTTTCTATAGCCTTCATAGTAATCACCACACTTTACTCATTTTCATATTCTCTGAAATATATCTATAAACTATCACTGTCTAGAATTAAATCTTAATACTTATATTATATACCAAATTATATATCCATTAAACAATGTTCAATTTTTACTTTAAGTAGATTCATCAAGTAAATTCTTCAGAAAAAAGACTAGCTGCCAAATTACAACTAGTCTTTGCCCGGGGGTCTTTGTGGGGCTCAAAGAGTCCCACTTGTTATTATTTCCGTTGCTGCTACTTCTTTATCTTTCTTTTCTATACCAAAGAACTTTAATCCATCTTCTGCAAACTCTCTTAATAACTCTGTGTTAATGAGCTCTATTTCCGCTAATTCTGATTGTGGTGTTTTTAATATGGAATTTAAAAAGTCTATTAAAATGTCCTTATTTTTCTCATCTCCAAATATAAGTTTAAAAACAAAGTCATTTTTAGGAGACATTATAAATCCATCATCCATTATATTTTAGGATATTTTTTTATATAAAACAAATGAATCTAATGAACTACATTCCTACGGAAGTAGTTCTACAGGATAGTAGTGTATAACATTTCAGCTATATATTAAACATACGTACAATACTATTCTACGTTTTTATGTCGCTAAACAGATGTTTAGGTGCAAAAAAACAAGCTACCAAATGACAGCTTGTCTGTGCCCGGGGGTCTTTGTAGGGCTCGAAGAGTCCTACTTGCTTATAGAATTCATTCCTTGCTCAA
>NZ_DCLI01000019.1:0-3432 GCF_002320975.1 Clostridium sp. UBA1652 | reverse complement strand
GAGGATAATTCGTTATTATCCTACAAAGGAGAATACATTTATGATAATTCCAGCATATGCAAAATTAAACTTGTTACTAAACGTTCAATCAAAATACTTAAATGGTTATCATTCTCTTGAAACTATTATGGCACCTCTAGAATTATGTGATTATTTACATATAGACTTAATTGACAATAGTAATGAAATTATAATAGAAACAAATGTCAATAATATACCTACCGATGAACAGAATATTTTACATAAATGCATTTGTCTTTTTAAATTACATTACAATATATCAAGCGGGTTTAATATTTATCTTGAAAAGAATATTCCAGTTCGCTCTGGTCTGGGTGGTGAAAGTACTGATGCTGCTTCCATGATGAATTTTCTAAATCAAACATTTAAATTAAACATGCTTTATTCAGAAATTTTTTATTATGGAAGATTATTAAGCTGGGATGTTCCTATTTGTTATTTTCAAAAATATATGTATATTAATGATAAAAAATCCATATGTGAAGAAATTGATTGTGGTCAAGAATATTATATTTTACTAATTATGCCCGATTATGGGATATCTACATCAAAGGCATTTGATATGTTAGACATTAATCCGTATAAAAATGTTGAAGGAAATATTTTATTGGAATCACTTTTACAAAACCGCAAAGATATAGGGAGTTTTATACATAACAGCTTTATAGAGACAAACCATGTACTAAAATCAGATTTCTATAGACTACAAAGCTATTGCAAATCACTTAGGTTTGATGGAATTTCCATGACTGGCACGGGTTCGTGCTTTTTTATGATAACACATAATTATGAAATATTAAAAAATGGATATGAAGTTCTTTATCATCAATACCCTTATGTTTTTTCAACAAAAACATTATCTAACTTAAATATAAATAAATCATTATTATAGAAAAATTAAATTAGATATAATAACCTGATTCGCCTCCAGTGCATCAACTTGTAATAACGATGTAATATAGCCTCGCTTTTTACATTCTAACTTAATATCACTAAAATCTTCATTACTTATTTTTTCTTCATTTAAATATCTACACTGAAGTTGAATAATTTTCACATGTATTTTCCCCCAAGTATGATGAGTTTGTATATAAATATCCATACATTTTTCTAATATTTTTAAGGCGTATGAATAATTCCCCTTTTCTATTTCAATTAAGGCTAGTCCTAAATTAGTATGTGCAACCCAAGGGGTAACCCCTAGTGCTTGAAAATTTTCACAACACCTAGTATATGTTTTTCTAGCCTGTTCAAACAATTTTAGTTTTCTATAGATCTCAGCTCTAGTACACTCAAGATAATGTGCATATCTTTCATAGCCATAATTTTTTGCAATTTTAGTCCCTTCCATGTACGCAGCATCAGCTTTTCTTTCTTCTTTTTTGAATAAATAATAGTCTGCAATTTTTCTTAATGCCCTACATTGTAAATCATAGAAACAATATTTTATTGCAATATCAATTACTTGATCAAGGAAACCCTTAGCTTCATCATAACTACCTTTAATTAGTAGCATATTTGCTCTTGTGTATATTAATTCTGCATATTGACGTGGTTTTGTATCTATCTCAATAAAAGACTCTATACTATCAAGTAAACTTAAAGTATTGTCTATTGATTCATATGTCATCTGGTGCTTCGCTTTTTTTACATATAACTGCAATAACTTTTCGTTTTGCGAAATCTCTTTTATATCATATTCTTCTAGATACTTATCTAATAAATTAACCGCTTCTTTGAACTTTCCATTTAGCATAATCATATCAGAGTAAATTTCAAATAAATCCTCATTTATATCATATTTTAAATAACTATATACTTTATTCAAAATTTCATGTAGGTATAAAGATTCTCCTCTGTTTTGAAATATTTTGAAATATTTATAATATAAATCTACTATTGTTTTCTGAAATAACTGTGGTTCAAGAATATTACTATAATGATAAATACATTCTTTAATAGAAAGCTTCAATTTTTCATATGATATTTCATCCGTTATTTGTGCATTATAATAATTAATTACTAGCAAATTTACTTTTCTATAAAGCTCTGGAGAAATAAACTCTATTACTTCTTTTTGCATTAACTCATGTATATGATAATTATCTTCTGTTAATTGATTAACAAAAGATAATTTGTTGAATTCTTCAAATTTTGTAATTGGATACCCAATAGGCAATTTAGATAGCAAGTGGCAAAATAGTGAATAATTATAATAACGAGTTACAGATAGTAGTTTTATAGCTTCAATTTCTTTTTCTTGCAAGTATCTGAAAAAACATTCTAAAATTTCTCTTTTATTTGTTGCAAAAAGTTCTTTAGTTGGTATTACTTGAGAATTTTTTATTTCTACATAAGTATCAACAAGTAAATCTAGATAATATGGGTGACCAAAACTTACCTTGATCATCTGATCCCGTATATCAGATTCAATAATATTACATCCTTTTAAAAAATCATGTGCATTGGTTTCATCCAGTCTCTCTAACTTATGCTGCTCTATGGCATCTTTCCAGTCCGAGTCAAGATCTGACCATTCAAGAGATTCACGACCGCTAATGACAAAAAGAACCCCAGGCAACTTAGATATCATTTTACGTATTGCTTCATCCCGAGAAAACTTTGTTATTTCATTTTTATCATTACTCCACAGAGCTTCATATGTATCAAGAAATACAACAATAATTTTATCCTTGTTTGATTCAATATATTTTCTGATATCATACGCCCAAAATTCTGGCAATAGGTTCTCAATATCAGCAACATCCATTAACTCTAATCGTTTCAAATCTTCTTTTAAATCCTTATCCAAATTAAGCTTATAGTTTGTTAACTCGTATAACTTGTTAACCATATTAGGGATAATACCTAATATACCTAATCCATCCATAACACTTAAAACATCCGCTACAATCCCCAAATTTTCGTCAAAAATTACCTTTTTATTGTGATTATAAAGAATATCTTTATTACTTTTTTGAAAGTACAATGCATATGCAATACTAAAATGAGTCATTTGTATATTTTTATTAGAGAATGACATGGATAACTCCAATAACATTCTAGATGTAGATTGATTCGGTATATTGGCTAAATCTACAGAAGTATAAATGGTATCTTCATAAAAAGATTTAGCCTGCTTTTTTAATTCTTTTTGTAAACTACTTTTTCCAACACCACCAATTCCATAATAAGTTAGAATGTGGTGTTTGTTTTTATCTTCATAACGTTCTTTGATAATTTGATCAAGTTTTTTCTTAAAAGCTTTTTTGGGTAAATCCCTATCTGTGAAATTTTTATTGATATAAAATCTAGAGCTTTCGGTTTTTCCTATAGTAAATTTGGAGTTAATTGCCATAATTATTTTCCTCTTATTTCTCATTAAATCATGGATAATAACGAATTATCCTC
>NZ_DCLI01000097.1:0-28142 GCF_002320975.1 Clostridium sp. UBA1652 | reverse complement strand
TATTAGAATATATATAATAGAGATAGTAATTAAATATGAGAGGTTAAAATGAAAAGAATATTGCTTCTAAATTCAAGCTTTAGAAAAAAGAATACTTTTAGATTACTTCAAAATATAGGCAATGTACTTAAGGATAAAGGCTTTCAAGTAGAGTATATAAATATAAATCAATATGAAATAAAAGGCTGTAGAGGTTGTGAACAGTGTATCCAAAAAGACAGTCCTTGCTTTATTAAAGATGGGGCCGAAGAATTGATAAAAAAGATTACAGAATACGATGGGATTGTTATTGGAACTCCTGTATATATGGGAAGCTTTAGTGGGAATTTGAAGCTACTTATAGATAGAACCTCAAAGTGGTTTCATAGAACTGAAATAGCTGGAAAACCAGTTATACTTGTTTCTACAACCGCAGGCTCTGGCTTAAAAAACACATTAAATTCTTTGGAGAAAGTGTTAGATGGTTGGGGAGTTAATGTAGTTTCAAAAATAGGAAGAACCATATCTAAAATAGATGATCCTCTTGATAAAGGTGAACTGGACAGATTTATAAACTATGTTAATAATGGTAATAGGAGCTATAAACCAAGTACAGGACAAATTATCAGTTTTAATATTAAAAAGGTTTTAGCGGAAAACATATTTCCATTAGATAAAGAATATTGGGAAAAGAAAAATTGGTTAACACAAGATTATTATTATAGTTGTAAGGTAAATCCTTTTAAAAAGATTTTGGGAAAGGGCTTTTACAAGATGATGAAAACAAAGATTAAGCCTATTAAATAAAGGAGATTGTTATGAATTTAATCACACTAGAAAACATAAGCAAAAGCTATAGTGAAAAGATACTTTTAGATAATATATCATTAGGGATAAATGATGGAGATAAAATAGGACTTATAGGCATAAATGGTGCAGGTAAGTCGACTTTATTGAAAATAATTGGAGGAAGAGAAGAATTCTTTGAGGGTAATATTTCTAAAGTAAGAAATATGAGAATAGAGTATCTATCTCAAACTCAGGACTTCTCAGAAGGAGCTACAGTATTAGAGCAGGTATTTAAAGGTGATACTGTGGAGATGAAGCTTCTTATGGAATATGAGGATGTATTGAAGTATATAGAAGAAGGACAAATTGAAAAATATCAGGATAGACTTATATATATCCAAGGGCAAATTGAAGCATTAAATCTATGGGATTTAGAGAGTGAAGCTAAGATTATATTAAATAAGCTTGGAATAGCTAACTATCATGAAAAGGTAATGAATCTTTCTGGAGGACAAAAAAAGAGAGTAGCCTTAGCTTCAGCCCTTATAACCCCTTGTGAACTTTTAATATTAGATGAGCCTACAAACCACCTAGATAGTGATAGTATAGAATGGCTTGAGGATTATTTGAATTCTAGAAAGGGTGCTCTTATTATGATAACCCATGATAGATACTTTTTAGATAGAGTAACTAACAGAATAATAGAATTAGATAGAGGAACGTTATATACCTATCAAGGTAATTACTCAGAATTTTTAGAGAAAAAGGCAGAAAGATTAGAACGTGAAAAAACTGAAGAAGATAAACGAGCAAGCTTAATTAGAGAAGAGTTAAAATGGGTTAAAAGAGGAGCGAAAGCTAGAACCACAAAACAAAAAGCCAGACTTCAAAGGTTTGATGATCTTGTAAATTATGAATACATAGAACCTAGAGGGAATGTAGAACTTAGTTTAGTTGGAACAAGGCTAGGTAATAAAGGTGTTGAGCTTACTACTATAAATAAAGCATTTGGAGATAAAGTTTTAATTAAAGACTTTTCTTACAACTTCGTAAAAGGAGATAGAGTAGGGATAGTTGGAAATAATGGTATGGGAAAAACCACTCTTATAAATATAATAAGTGGCAAGTTATCTCAAGATAGTGGAGAAATAGACATGGGGGAAACCGTAAAGGTAGGGTGTTTTTCTCAAGATAGCTTAAACATGGATGAAAATATGAGAGTTATAGATTATGTAAAAGAAGGCGGAGAAATAATACCAGTAGCAAATGGATTTAAAATAACAGCATCTCAGATGTGTGAAAGATTTTTGTTTGATGGAACAATGCAATATACTCCTATAGGGAAATTATCAGGAGGAGAAAGAAGAAGACTTCAGCTTCTAAGAGTTTTAATGGAAGCACCTAATGTCCTTATATTAGATGAGCCTACGAATGACTTAGATATAGATACTCTTCAAATATTAGAGAACTTTTTAGATGATTTTGGAGGAATACTTCTTATAGTATCCCATGATAGATATTTCTTAGATAGACTTTGTCATAAGATTTTTGCTTATGAAGGTAGTGGGAAAATTAAAGAATATACAGGTAACTTTAGTGATTATTTAATTAAAAGAGAATTAGGTAATACTGAAGCTCCAGATTCAAAAAATTCAGATAAGGAAACTAAGAAGGAAAGAGTAAAAAATAAAGATGAAAGACCTAAGTTTTCATTTAAAGAACAGAAGGAATACGAACAAATTGATGAAGTAATAGAATCAGTAGAAAATAAAATTTCTAAGGTAGAAAAAGATATAGAAAATACCGTAACTGACTATGAAAAACTTCAAAAACTTATAAAAGAAAAAGAAGAGCTTGAGTTAGAATTGGCTGAAAAGTATGAGCGCTGGGAATACTTAAATGAATTAGCTCAAAGAATAGAAGAATATAACTCAAATAAATAGAACTGGATATAAATCCAGTTCTATTTATTTTAAGCTTCTAAGGTTTCAAACCTTTGAGATATAAAGTTAAATTCATCTTCATCAGTTATCTCACCATAGGTATCTTCTTTAATACCAGCATAAAGATATAAAATATATCTGTCATTAATATCCCTGATATTTTCTATGATGATATATTCTTGATCTTTTTCACAGTCCTCTAAGGTAGCTAAAACCTTAAATTTATCCTCTTTTCCAGTATCATTGTTAGTTAAATCTAAAGTAAAGTTATCATGAACTCTAACATTTAACTTATTATGGTCACAGGATTTTATATGAGAATTTCTTCTGCAACTATTACAAGTTTTGAAAGAACACTCAACTACACAATTAAAACAAGCACATTTTGAGCAGTTTTCTAATTGAGTAAAAGTTTCTCTATTAGAAGCCTTATAGGAATTGATTTTCCCTTCATCAGGAGAGGTAAATCTACTAAAGAAACCTTTTTTATTAGATTTTTGTTCCTCTTCTTCTAAAAGCTTCATGTAGTCTTTAAGAACTTTTCCTTTAGCATAGAACTTTTTTCTTTTTAAAAAATCCTCAGAGAGGAAGGGAGAAATGTTGTCAATAGCATAATATATGTCAGTGTATATCTTTCCCCATCTTTCCTTCTCTTTAGTAATTAATTCAAAGTCACTTTTCATCTGCTTCCCACCAAACTAATAAAATTAAGCATTATTATTTTTATATTTTTCAAGTTCTAAATCTAAATCAGTTTCATCAAGTTTTTCAAATTCAGATTCAAAATCATCAACTTCTCTTAATTCTCCAAGACCTGTAGCTAAAGATTCTTTTCTTTGAATCTTTCTCTCTATAGCATCAAGTTGAATAGTGTTGGTTTTTGTTTGAACATTAGCAAGTATTTCATTAACCTTTTGAGAAGCTTCGGCAGTAGAGTATCTAGCAGCAGCTTCATCTCTATATTGTCTAGTCTTTGAAATCTCTTCTTCCAAAGCAGCTAAGTTTTTCTTAATAGCATCTGCTTGTGATTTAGCAGCTTCATAGCTTTCTTTAAGAGAAGTCACTTTTTTGTCAGCTTCAAGTTTTCTTTGAAGAGCACGTTTTGCTAAATCTTCATTGTTTTTAGAAAGAGCAAGTTTTACTTTGTCTTCATAATCCTGAACTTCTTTTTCAGCTGTGTCTAATCTTTTCTTTATTTCATGAGCGTTTCCTATAATTTGAGCTGAGTTTAGTTTAGCTTTTGAAAGCTGATCTTCCATATCTCTAAGTTTTTGATCTAATAATTCTATTGGATTTTCCACCTCGTCTAATGCATTGTTAACTTTTGCTTTAAAAATATTTGATATTCTTGTAAATACTCCCATGATAATTGTTACCTCCTAAAATTAAAATTTAATCATTTTTATAATGTAGATTACTAAAAAAACTACCGCTATTGCAATTATAATCTTTATAAAGAATGCAAAAGGGTTACTGTTTGAATATCCTCTAAAGGGACTAAAGTAACTAGAGGATGAGACTCTTCCAAAGATAGGAATGCTCCAGGATGATTCACCACTAGAACCACTGTTATCAGATGAATTTGTTTGGGAACTGCTTTCAGTTTTTTCTTCATCTTTAGGTTTACTAGTGGAAAAGCTTCCAGACTTAGTCCCACTTGATGATGAGTTTGAAGAAGAACTACTTGACCCCGATTCATATTTTGATGGTGAATCAGTAGTACTGCCACTGCTTTTTGAGGAACCGCTGCTTCCAGAAAATGATCCTGATTTAGTTCCACTAGATGAACTACTAGAGCTTGATTTTGAGCTAGAACTGGAACTTGACTTAGAGCCAGAACCTGAACTGCTAAAGCTTCCTGATTTTGTGGAGCTTTTGGCCTTTGAAGCACCAGTAGATTTACTAGAAGATTTAAAAGAACCACTTTTGGATTTAGCTGCTGCATAAGCAGACTCACCCTTAACTCCATTTTCAAAAACATTTCCAACATCTAAAGATATTGATGTGAAAATAAAAATGAAAGTTAGTACAAATGTTAGGATTAAACTTTTCTTTCTATTATTTTTGATATGCCCACCCCCTAATTTATCTCCTTAGAAGAATTATCCATGAGAATATTATATGGTATTATATAACCTTTAACAAGTTTGTTAATATTGTTTTTTGAAGTAAAAAAACTCCACAGCCCCTAAATATTTAAAATAGCTCGCTAATTCTCTATAAAACTAAAAATATCTTCTATTTACTATTATGATTTAAGATTAAATCTAATGAAAATATTTATATTTAAATTATAGCATAATAAATTATATTAATTAATGAAGAACATATTAATTGTAATAACGATAAAGCTGATTTAAAATAATAATGTAAGTAGTTATGAACAAGTTTAGGAGTGATAAAATGAATAACGAAGAAAATAACTCAATGTCTATGGCAGACCTATTAAAAGATTACGATGTCAAAAAACTTAATGTGGGAGATATAGTAAAAGGAGAAATCCTATCTATAAATAATGATGAGGCTATGGTTAATATAAATTACTATAGAGATGGTATTGTTAAACGTAGTGAAGTTTCTCACGATGAAGTTGAAGTATCAGACGTATTAAATGTAGGAGATACAATAAACTTAATGATAGTAAGTTTAGATGATGGAGACGGAAATGTTTTATTATCTAAAAATAAAGCAGATGAAATTATAGCTTGGGATGAAGTAAAAGCATCCTATAAAAACAATGAAACTTTAACTTTAAAGGTTAAAGAGCAAGTAAAAGGTGGAGTTGTAGCTTTATATAAAGGTATAAGAGTATTTATTCCAGGCTCACAAGTGTCTAGAGAAAGAGGTATAGAACTTTCTACACTTGTAGGAAAAGAGCTAGAAGTAAGAGTAATTGAATTTGATAAAAGGGATAAAAAGGTTGTAGCTTCCAGAAGAATTTTAGAAGAAGCACAATATAATGAAGAAAAGAAAGCTTTATGGAATTTAGTTAAAAAAGGTGAAAAAAGAGAAGGAAAAGTTACTAGAATAGTTAAGTTTGGAGCTTTTGTAGATATTGGTGGAATAGAAGGATTAGTGCATATATCTGATTTAGCTTGGGGAAGAGTTAAGAGAATAGAAGATGTTGTTTCTGTTGGAGACGTAGTTGAAGTTTACGTTGGAGATTTTGACAAAGAAAAGGAAAGATTATCTTTAGCAATAAAAGATATTAAAAAAGATCCATGGGAAGATGCAAAAGCTACTTTAAAAGTTAACGATGTAGTTACTGGAAAAGTAGTTAAGTTCTTAAACTTTGGAGCCTTTGTAGAAGTTTTACCTGGAGTTGAAGGGTTAGTTCATATAAGTGAAATAACAGAAGAGAATATAGCTAAACCATCAGATGTTTTAACAATAGGTGGAGAAGTTAAGGTGAAAATATTAGATATAAATTCTGCTGATAAAAAAATGAGCTTAAGTATCAAAGAAGCCGTAGAGAAGTCAAGAGAATATGAAAAATTTAATGATGACTTTGAAGGTGAAAGTTTAGCAGGTTTATTTAAGGATTTTAAATTCTAGGTTTTAATATAATTTAAAATGGCCCTTTCAATAATATTCTATTGCAAGGGCCATTTGTATATCTTAATTTAAAGCTTCTCAATTTTAAGCATATTAGTTCCACCAACATGAGTAGTAGGCATTCCAGCGGCTACTAATATATTATCACCTGAGGTAGCAAGTTCAAGGCTTGAAGCCACTTTTCTTGCTTCACTTAATATTTCATCTGTGGTACTAAACATATCACAGGTTTCAGGGATTATCCCAAAGTTTAATGATAAACTTCTTCTTACTTTTTCGTAAGGAGTTATTGCAACTATAGGGCAACTTGGTTTGTATTTAGATATAAGTTTTGCTGTAGCACCACTTTTAGTTGCAGCAACTATTGCTTTTGTAGGCAATATATTTGAAGTTCTACAAGCAGAGTAACTTATTGCATCTTCAAAGGCTAATAAAGAAGGTTCTCTTAGGTTATTAGTGAATGATACATAGTCAAAATTAGCTTCAGTTTCTAAAGCTATTCTACTCATAGTTTTTGCTGCTTCTATAGGATATGTGCCGGAAGCACTTTCGCCAGATAACATTATAGCATCTGTACCATCAAATATAGCATTACAAATATCACAAGCCTCAGCTCTAGTAGGTCTTGAATTTCTTATCATTGAGTCTAACATTTGAGTTGCTGTAATTACTATTTTCCCAGCAGAATTACACTTTCTTATAATCATTTTTTGGATTATAGGAACTTTTTCTATAGGAATTTCAACTCCCATATCACCTCTAGCTACCATGATACCATCAGTAACTTCGATTATTGAATCGATGTTGTCTACACCTTCTTGGTTTTCGATTTTAGCTATTATTTTAATGTGTTCTCCATTGTTTTCCTTAAGTATTTTTCTTACTTCTAAAATATCAGAAGCTTTTCTTATAAAAGAAGCAGCAACAAAGTCCACGCCTTCATTACATCCAAAAATCAAATCATTAACATCTTTTTCTGTAATAGCAGGAAGATTAATATTAACGTTAGGAACATTTACTCCTTTGTGATCTTTTATAGTGCCGCCAACAACAACTTCTGTCAGAATTTCTTTTCCCTTTATTTCTTTTATCTTAAATTCTAAAAGTCCATCATCTACAAGCATAGTACCGCCGACAACTACATCTTTGCAAAGAGTTTCGTAAGAGATAGAACATCTTTTGTTATCACCTAAAATTTCTCCAGAACATAAAAATGAAAACTCATCTCCAACATGAAGAGTAGCTTCACCATTTATAAAATTATGAGTTCTTATCTTAGGACCTTTTATATCTAGCAGTATACTTGTAGGAGTACCTAATTCTTCTCTAAGTTTTTTTATTAAATCCATTTTCTTTCTATGGTCATCTTGTGTGCCGTGAGAGCAATTTAATCTTGCTGCACTCATTCCTATTTTTATAAATTCTCTTAAGACATCTTCATTATCAGAAACAGGACCGATTGTGAAGATCATTTTTGTTTTTTGCATAAAATCACCTCTACTATATTTTTCATTCAAATTATTAACTTTAGTATAAACGAATAACTTTAGATATATTAGTGAGATAATGATAGAATAAACTTGTTATAATATTAGGATATTATAATGTCCTAATGTTATAATATTATAATAACATATTTTTACTGAAAGGATGATTAGTCTATGAGAATTTTAGAAAATATAGAGCCAAAGGAAGTCTTCTATTATTTTGAGGAGATATCTAAAATACCTAGAGGTTCAGGAAATGAAAAAGAGATAAGTGATTATTTATTAGCTTTTGGTCAAAATTTAGGATTGGAAACAATTCAGGACTCAGCTTTAAATATTATTATAAAGAAGCCAGCTACAGAAGGATATGAAAATGCTCCTGTTGTAATAATACAAGGGCATATGGATATGGTTTGTGAGAAAAATAATGATACAGTTCACGATTTCTTAAAAGATCCTATAAAACTTAGAGTTGATGGAGATAATATTTTTGCTACAGGTACAACTTTAGGAGCTGATAATGGTATAGCAGTAGCATACGCTATGGCTGTGCTTTCATCAAAAGAAATTCCACATCCAGCCCTAGAAGTTTTAATAACAACAGATGAAGAAACAGGTATGGGTGGAGCTATGGCTGTTGAGAAAAAGAACTTAGATGGAAAAATTCTGTTGAATATAGATTCAGAAGAAGAGGGATATTTACTTGTTTCCTGTGCAGGGGGAATGAGGGCTAATGTTTCATCTGATATTAAATGGGAATCTAAAAAAGAAGAAGATTCTATTTTAGAGATTACAGTAAGAGGTCTTAAAGGCGGCCACTCAGGTATGGAAATAGATAAAGAAAGAGGTAATTCTAATAAGTTAATGGGAAGAGTTTTAATGGATATTCTTTCTTTTGAGGACGTTAGATTAGTATCTATGAATGGAGGCTCTAAAGATAATGCCATTCCAAGAGAAATGGATGCAGTTATTACTTTAAATAAATCAAATGTTGAGGCTGTAAAAGAAAGAATAAAACACTTTAATGATGTATTCAAAAATGAATTAAATGCTCAAGATCCAGATGTTAAATTAGAAGCTAAGGAATTAAATACAAAGGTAGAAAAGGTATTTTCAAGGGAATCCACTGAAAAGGCTGTAAAAATATTATATCTTATTCCAAATGGCATAAATACAAGAAGCATGGCTATAGAAGGGTTAGTGGAAAGTTCATTAAATCTTGGGGTTGTTAAAACAACCGATACTCATGTAGAATATAATTCCGCTATAAGAAGTTCTGTTGGAAGTCTTAAAGAAGAAATGCTAAGAAAAATAGAAGTAATAGCAGAAACCTTAGATGCTAAGGTAGATACTTTTGGAGACTATCCAGAATGGCAATATCAAGAGAATTCTAAAATAAGAGAAATCTGTGAAAGAGTACACAAAGACATGACAGGAGAAGATGCTAAGATAATTGCAATTCACGCTGGATTAGAATGTGGATTATTTAAGGAGAAATTAGGTGAAGATGTGGATATGATAAGTTTTGGACCTAATTTATATGATGTTCATACACCTAATGAACATATGAGTATATCTTCTGTTAAAAACTTATGGGATTATCTATTAAGAGTACTAAAAGAAATCAAGTAAGGTTTTTAGATAAGGGATATTTATTATTAAAGAAAAAATATTGTTGACCAAATGAGAGATTTTGGTATAATTATGTTAACAATTTTTTTATAAGGAGGATACTTATAATGGATTTAAATGATAAAGTATTAGAAACTCTAAAATCTGCTGGAGAACCTTTAAAAGGTGGAGAAATAGCAGAAAAATCTGGATTAGACAAAAAAGATGTAGATAAGGCTATAAAAGCACTTAAGGCTGAAGGAAAGATAAATTCACCTAAAAGATGTTATTATGGAATAGCGGAATAAGGTGAAACTTGATTCAGATAGGGTTAAATCCCTATATGAATCTTAGTTGAACCTATCTAGGGTCGTGCCAATGTTATCTCTCATCTTAATAGATGATGTGAGTTTTACAGTGGCTAGACATCAGATAAGGAACATACTATTGGCTTGGTTTTCTAACCAAGCCAATTTTTTTGCATAAACGCTTGACCTATTCACACTTCTTTTATTATAATAAAAGAAGTGTGAATAGGTGAAAATGTTTACTGTAAAATAAAAGGGAAGATTGTCAAAGGAGAGGGGAAATTATAATGAATAAAAGGGGTAAAATTATAACTAGAACTCTATTGCTTACTATGTCGTTAATTACAGCCACAAGTTTCAACGCAATTAAAACAAAGGCAGACACAACTGGGAATGCGGCTCAAGGAGTTGTTTTAAAAACTACTCAACTTAAGGTTCAAAAAACTATAGTTGCACCAAAGAAAGATGAATCAGGATCATATAGCGGAGTGTCACTTTCAAGAGGTAGTGGTGGAGCTGGTGGTAATGTGGTTTCTTATGCATATAATCTTATAGGAAGACCATATGTGTATGGAGCATCAGGTCCAAAGAGCTTTGACTGTTCAGGATTAACTATGTATGTATATAGCAAGTTTGGATATTCTTTACCTCATTATACAGGTTCACAATTTTCTATGGGTTCAGCTGTATCTAGAGCTAATCTATCAGCTGGAGATTTGGTTTTCTTCAATACCTATGGTTCTATAAGCCATGTTGGGATATACATTGGGGGAGGGGACTTTATACATGCCCCATCGTCAGGTAAAAATGTTACAATAAGCTCTTTAAATGATTCTTATTACTCAAGTAGATTTGCAGGAGCAAGAAGAATAGCACAATAGAAAGTTAAAGCATCTAAAATATTAGGTGCTTTTATTTTTTATTTTACATAAGTAATCATAAAACTTCCAGTTACATAATATTATATACAGTAGTAGTTAAGTAAGGAGGATATTATGAAGTACACTAGATATAATTATAAGAAAAAAAATGATAAAGGATTTAAATCCATGACTTTTTTTATAACCATTGTTATTCTTGCAGTGATTTTAGGAACCATGTTATCTAAATTTATCTTTAAAGGAGATTTTTCTATAGAAGATATAATAGGTACAAAAGATAAGCCGAGTAATAATGAAACACAAGTTACGGACTCAAAAGTGTATGGAACTTTTGAATTAATACAGTGTGGGTATTATAGTGAAGAGAAATACGCTTTAGAAACACAGAAAAAATTAAGCGGTACTATACCTGTGTATTTAATAAAAGATGGAGACAAGTATAGAGTTATATCAGGAATATATATGCTTGATAAAGGTGATGAAGATAAAAATAAGATAACATCTCTAGGAACTCAGGCTGTTAGACTAAAAATAGATATTCAAGGAAAATCTTATTATGATTCTGTGATATATGGGTTAGTTGATGGATATATGAAAATACTAGATGCACTAAAAGATAGTAAGGTAAAGAGTTATACCACAGTAGAATTCAAAAAATGGGTATCTAATATTGAAGAAAAAGAAGATCGGGCTAGTGAGATAAAAGTTATAAAAGAACATGTAAATAACCTTCCAGCAGAGCTAACAAGGGATAATATATCTGGAGAACTAGAATTTTTATATTCTTTAATAGGACCTTATAAAAGTTCATAAAGCCATAAATATAATTAATAATAAGACTGTAAAACTAGAATAATTAGTTTTATAGTCTTTTTTATCACTATTTCATAAGAACGCTTCTTGGCGCCAGTCTAATCTTTCTAATCCATGTACTCTATATGATATTAAAAAAATCAAACAATTGTTACAATTCCTCGAAAAAAACAAAAAATTTAGTTGGAAAATGAATAAAGAGTAGGCAGAAAAAGTAGACTACCGTAATGAATGGTTGAATGGTTGAATGGTTGAATGGTTGAATGGTTGAATGGTTGAATGGTTGAATGGTTGAATGGTTGAATGGTTGAATATCGCATGAAGTTAAAATGAATTTAATGGAGCTTGAGAAGCAGGAAATATTACAGAAAGGTTAAAAGGTTTCAATATGATTAAAAATTCCTTAAAAAAGTTAAAGGCACTTGTATATAAAATACATAAATGATAAACTATATTAGATGTAAAGGGAGTAAAATGCCTATACAGCAAGGTTTATCCTAATATGCATGTTATAAATGGTATATTATTGGTAATAATATTAAAATAAGATATTAGGAGTGATAAAAGTGGGATTTGTTTTAGCTTCTGCTTCTGAGCGTAGGAAGGAATTATTAACTAGACTTTGTGAAGAGTTTAGAGTAATAGAAAGCTTCTTTCCGGAAGAAAAAGTAGTTTTTAACGGCAACTTAGAAGAGTATGTTAAGGAATTATCACTAGGTAAGGCAAAATATGTAGCAGACAACTTAGACACCGAAGATATAATAATAGCAGCTGATACTATAGTAGCTATTGGAGATTTAATATTAGGGAAGCCTAAGGATAAAGATGATGCCTATAACATGTTAAAATCTTTAAGTGGAAAAGTACATAATGTATATACCGGAGTTACGGTAATGGACCTGAGAAGTAAAAAGATTATAAGTGAATCGGTATGCACAGAGGTTAAGTTTTCACATCTTAGTGATGAGGAAATTCTATCATATGTTGATAGTGGAGATCCTTTAGACAAGGCTGGAGCTTATGGAATTCAGGGACGCGGAGGGGTTTTTGTAGAGCGTATAGAGGGGTGCTACTATAATGTAGTAGGTCTTCCTTTGAATAAATTGGATAAAATGTTGAAATCATTAGTTTAAGGGGGAGGGAAATCGATAATAATAAAGGAGTTTATTATATGTATAACCTAAAGGTTATGGATTTACCCTTAAATGAAAGGCCAGAAGAAAAATTGTTTTTATATGGAGCAGAGTCCTTAAGTAATACAGAGCTCATTGCATTAATTTTAAGATGTGGAAGTAAAAATGAAAATGTCTTAGGATTAAGTTCTAGAGTTTTAGAAACTGTTGATGGATTAAATGGAATGTTATCAGCTGGTATTGAGGATTTTCTTCAGATAAATGGAATCAAAAAAGCTAAGGCCTCTAGGCTAATTGCCCTATGTGAATTAACCAAAAGAATTAATTCTTATAGGGGAACTGCAGAAGAAATAAAAATCACAGAGCCTAGAATAGTAGCAAACATTTTAATGAATGAAATGCAGAATCTTCCCCAAGAGGTATTAAAACTCATAATATTAAATACTAAAAATGTAGTTATATCTATTAAGGAAGTTTTTAAAGGAAGTTTAAATTCCTCAATTGTACATCCTAGAGAAATTTTTTCGGAAGCTTTAAAGAAAAATGCGGCATCTATAATTATATGCCATAATCATCCGTCAGGAGACCCTACTCCTAGTAAAGAGGATATTAACATAACTTTAAGGATTAAGGAGTGCGGTAAGATCATAGGAATTGAGCTTTTAGATCACGTAATAATAGGGAATGGCAATTATGCAAGTATGAAAGAGAAATCTATAATATAATTCTGAGAGGAGTATAGTAATGGGATTGTTTGGAATGACAAAAGATATGGGAATAGATTTAGGAACAGCTAACACATTAGTATTTGTTAAAGGAAAAGGTGTAGTTTTAAGAGAGCCTTCAGTTGTTGCTATAAATAATACTACAAAGAAATCTTTAGCTGTTGGAACAGAAGCTAAACAAATGATAGGAAGAACACCAGGAAATATAGTTGCTATTAGACCACTAAAAGATGGAGTAATTGCAGATTTTGATATAACACAAACAATGATTAAAAAATTCATTGAGAAGGTAATTAATAAAAGTTCATTTACTAGCCCAAGAATCATAATATGTTATCCATCAGGAGTAACAGAAGTTGAGAAGAGAGCTATTTATGAAGCAACAAAAGCTGCAGGAGCTAGAGATGTTTTACTTATGGAAGAACCTATGGCAGCTGCAATAGGCGCTGGACTTCCAGTTTCAGAACCAACAGGAAGCATGATTGTTGATATTGGTGGAGGAACTACAGAAGTTGCAGTAATATCTTTAGGTGGTATTGTTACAGCTAAATCTTTAAGAGTAGCTGGTGATGAATTAGATCAATCTATTATTAGTTATATAAAAAGAGAATATAACCTAATGATAGGAGAAAGAACTGCTGAACAAATTAAAATGGAATTAGGATCAGCATTTAAAATTGATGAAGAAGAAAGAAAAATGGACATTAAAGGAAGAGATTTAGTAACTGGACTTCCTAAGATTATAGAAGTAAGTGAAGATCAAATTAGAGATGCATTAAAAGAGCCAGTAGCGGCTATTATTGAATCTATAAAAACTACATTAGAAAAAACACCTCCTGAATTATCTGCTGATATTATTGAAAAAGGTATTATGTTAGCAGGTGGAGGAGCTTTATTAAAAGGATTGGATGCTTTAATTAACCACGAAACTCATATGCCTGTACATATCGCAGAATCACCACTTGATTGCGTAGTTTTAGGAACTGGTAAAGCTCTTGAAGATTTTGATAATATAGCTAAGCAACAAAGAGGATAAGAATACATGAGACTTTTTAAGAACAAACTGGCAGTAACTATAATAGTACTGTCAGTTAGCTTTTTAATTATAATTGTTTATAGCTTTAGAAAAGAGAATAAAACTATTTTTGAGAGTGGTGCAGGTGCGGCGTTAAATCCTATACAGAAATTAGCATATAAAGTAACGGATAACTTTAAAGGTGCGGTGGATTTCTTTTATAATTTTTCGGAAGTAAAGGCTGAAAATAGAAAGTTAAGTGAAGAAAATAAAGACTTAAGAATTAAGTTGATAGAGTACAATAGATTAAAAGAAGAAAATGAAAGCTTAAGAAAAGTAGTAGATTTTGCTAATCAAAATGAAAATTTTGATTATGTTGGTACAAATATAATTGGACATAGTGGTGGCGGTTTTTCTGGTGGATACATAATTGACAAAGGAATTAAAAATCAAATAGAGAAGGGTATGGTAGTTGTATCTGATAATGGATTAGTAGGGCAAGTTACATCAGTAGGTGATAACTGGGCCATGGTTCAATCCTTAATAAATGAAAATATAGCTATAGCTTCTAAGATAGAAAGTACTCAAGAAACCACTGGTGTTTTACAAGGATACAAAGATTCTAAAAATAAACTTTTAACTAAGTTATACAATATCCCAATAGATTCGCCTATTAAAGCAGGAGATGTAATTCTTACTTCAGGGGTTGGAGAAATACCTAAGGATATAAGAATAGGAGAAGTAATATCAGTAGAAGACGATAATGTAAAAGTAATGAAAAATGCTGTGGTGCAGCCTTATGTTGATTTTAATAAACTGGAATCATTATTTGTTGTAGTACCTAAGGAAAAAAGAAATATAAAGGTGGATAACTAATAATGAAAAGAGTTGTACTTTTTTTTATCGGCATAATACTTGTGATTATCGATAATTCTATATTACCGTTATTTTCTGTAGGTGGATCTTGGGGGAGTTTATTATTTACATTTGCAATTTGTTATTCAATTATAACCGGTCCGTGGGAAGCTCTGTGGATAGGTGTGTATTTTGGAATATTACAGGACATATTTTTTGGAACAGGCTTTGGGGTTAATTGTTTATTAAATATGCTTATTTGTCTAGGAGCAGCAAAGGTTGGAGAGACAATATTTAAAAACAGAAAAACTGTTCCTGTTATGATAGTTTTAGGAGCTACAGTAGTTAAATATATACTTATCTATGTAATATTATATTTACTTCATGTAAAAATAGATGTAGAAAACATAATAGTAATGACTTTAATGAACACTTTATTTGGTTTTATCTTCTATAAAAAGATTTACAAGTTAACTGAAACGAGATTTATGAAGATACCATGGAAATTTAATTAGCAGGTGATTATATGAATAAAAAAAAGAAAAAGTTTAATAGATATACTGCTTTGATTATGATTATGTTTTTTATATTCAGCGCAATATTAGGAAGGCTAATATATCTTCAGATTGTTAAATATGATGACTATAAAGATCTCGCTAATACAAAATCTAGAAGATTTATTGCGGAGAATGCACCAAGAGGTATTATTTATGATGAAAAAGGAAATGTATTAGCTACAAATGTTCAAAGTTATACAGTAACTTTTACAAGTACTGAAGAATCAAATGCAGCTTTTTATGATACCATGAGTAAAACTTTTAAGCTACTGGATGAAAATGGACAAAAGATTCAAGATGAAATGCAGCTTATGTTAAATGAGAATAAAGAATTTTATTTTGATTTTAAAACTAGTGACCAGACTTCATTAAGAGCTTTAAATATTAGATTTAAAAAGGATAAGGGAATAGATTCTGAATTAAGAAAACAATTATTCCCTGGTAAAGAGGGCGATTTAACTTCAGGAGAGCAAAATCAGTTAGATGACGCTATTTTTAACTATTCACCTCAGGATACCTTCTATTATATGGTTAAAAGTTATGCTATATATGATATCTTAAAGCCTACAAAAGAAGAGAGTAAAGAATATTCTAAAATGAGTGGAAAAGAGATATTAGATATTCTTCTTCAAAAGTATTCTTTAGAGGAAATAAGAAAATACATAGTTATAAAAGATGCTATTAAGATGCAGAGCTTTAAAGGCTATAAACCTATAGTTATAGCAAACATAGATAGGAATACATCATTTATATTCTATCAGAAGCGTAATGATATGCCTGGGATAGACGTATCTATGGAGCCTGTTAGATCTTATCCGTATGATTCATTAGCATCATCTGTTTTAGGATATATAGGTTCAATAGACGGAAGTCAACAGACTAAATATGATGAAAAAGGATATGATGCTAATACTGATAAGATAGGTAAAGCAGGTATAGAATCAGCATTTGAGAGTATATTAAAAGGAACCAAAGGTGGGACTACAGTTAAGGTTAACTCCTCAGGTAGAAAAACTGAAGAATTATTTAAACTGGAAGCTTCACCTGGGAACAACCTACACTTAACAATAGATAAAAATATTCAATATTCAGCAGAAAAAATGCTTGAACATCAATTGAAGTATTATCAAAATGTAGGAGTTGCTCTAGATGGATCAATTGTAAGAAATGCAACTAGGGGGTCAGTTGTAGCTATTGAAGTTAAAACAGGTAGAGTTTTAGCATTAGCTAACTACCCATCCTATAATCCGAATGATTTCTCAATTCCAGGAAAACTTACACCAGAGCTCTCTAAAATGTATTTTAGCCCTGACTTAGAGGCTTTTGGTAATGAATATATAAGAAAAAATAATCTAAACAAAACAATAGATGATTTATTCCCAAAGGATAGCAATGGTTATAGGCAAGATCAATATGACCTTTACCCTAAGCCATTTTATAATTATGCTACCATGGGATTGACACCTCCAGGATCAACATTTAAACCTCTTACAGCTGTAGCTGCTTTAGAGGAGGGGGTATTTGGGATTAATGAGAACATATTAGGAAAACCTGTTTTTGATACACGTAAAGAGTATTTAGGAGATAGTTCACCTAAAGATGGAAACTGGAATGGATATGTAAATGTTAGTAGGGCACTGGAGGTATCATCTAATACTTTCTTCTATGAAGCTGGCATTAGGTTATATGAACATAGTGGTGGTACATCTAATAAAACTAATCAAGCTAATAAAGCTAATACTTCAGCTTTAGATTCATTAGCTAAGTGGGCTTGGAGATTTGGATTAGGAGTAGATCCTACTAGCAATCAAAAAGCTTCTACAGGTATTGAAATAGCTGAAAATTTTGGTCAGGTTTATAATTTTATATCCTTTAAAAACAGATCTATAAATTCATTTATGTTTAATATAGTAGAATTTGCAGAAAATGGTACATTAAAAGACTATAAAAATACTATGTATCCTATGGATTTAGCAAAAAATGATAGTGATGATGATAAACTAAAAGAAGCGAAGGAAAATGTTAAAAATATAATAAAAGAAAATCTACAAAAGGTTGGAACAGAGGATGAATTAAGCCAAAGTGATAGTCAAAATGATCTTGTTGCGAAATTAAGACCTGCAATTCAAGAGATTTATGATAATTCGCCTAAATATCAAGAAAAGGTTAAAAACGCCAATGTTACGCCTAAAACGGCTATAACCTCAGCAGTAAATGGGATAGCTCAGTATGTAGTATTTTCTGCAGCATTTGAAATTAAGGCTATAGCTCAAATATCCTATGCATCTATAGGGCAAAGTATGAATGCCTTTACTCCAGTACAGTTAGCAAGTTATATATCTACTGTAACTAATGGAGGAACAAGATATAAGGTTCATTTAGTAGATAAGATCACAGATTCACAAGGAAATGTTGTGGAAGAGTTTAAACCAGAGGTTTTAGATCAGGTAAATATAAGTGAATCAACTCTTCAGGCTGTTAAAGCTGGTATGAAAATGGCTAACGGAAGTACTGTAGGTGGTGGTGGAGCAGGTACTGCTGCAAGTACTTTCCAAAAGCTTAATTCTTATTTAAGTTCTGGAGGTAAAACTGGTACTGCTACATTTAGTGATAAACAAGATGAAATAGCAAGAGCACCATATGGAGTTTATGTAGGTGTGGCTCCAATAGAAGATCCGCAGATAGCTGTTGCTGTTATTCTTTATGATGCTGCTCACGGTTCTTATGCGGCACCAGTAGCAAGAGCTATATTTGAAACCTATTTTAGAGATGATTTAAAGGCTAAAGGTTACACAACAGATTATTCTGAAGAGGTTGGTGGAAAGTATGACTATACATTAAATCCTCCGCTTCAAGATAATAATACAGTGAACACTAATAATACTAATACTCAAGGGAATTAAAACTCGGCCTAGTGCCGAGTTTTTTATTTCTAGTAGTTTGAGTTAGAATAATTTCATTAAATGTCCGAATGTTTGGACAAATGGATACAAAACTATTTAACTATTAATTGTTAATTTAATTGTTGTGTATTATAATTAAATTTAAGAGAATATAATAATAAGTTAAATCCTAGTTTGAGAGGTTACATATGCTTGATGATAGAATTGTTATTAAAGGTAATAGAGAAGGCTTAGTGGCTATAATTAAATTTACTGCCTTTAAGGATTTTCAAGATATGCTTGAAGTTTTTTTGGAAAGATTAAATAAGGGGAAAAAATTTTATAAAGGTGCAACAATAACTATTAAGACTGAACTTAAATACATAGATGAAAGAGAAGTTAGATTGTTAAAGCATTCTCTTTTTGATGAAGTTGGTATAAAAGAATGCATATTTAAAGATATTGATGAAAAAGATATAAAGATTTTTTCAGGAATATATGAAGGAAGAACCAAGTTCATACGAAAAACTATAAGAGGGGGCCAAAGAGTAGATTATAATGGCAACATTGTTATAGTTGGAGATATTAATTCAGGATCAGAGGTTTATGCCTGGGGAAATATTATTGTACTTGGAAGAATAAGAGGCCAAGTACATGCTGGGATAAATGGAAACACAAAAGCTATAATAGCTGCGTTTTCTTTGGAACCAGAGCTTCTTCAGATAGGAGACATAATTACCATATCACCTGAAGGTGATGATAAGCCTAGATATCCAGAAGTAGCTAAGATTAAAGATGGGGTTATAATGGTAGAACCCTATTTACCTAATAAATTCGCATATAAATAACATAGTGGAGGGATTTTAGAATGGGAGAGTCAATAGTTATAACGTCAGGTAAAGGTGGAGTAGGAAAAACAACTACCACAGCTAATATAGGTACAGCCCTTGCAGCTTTAGGGAAAAAAGTAGTGGTTGTAGATGGTGATACTGGACTTAGAAATCTTGATGTTTTAATGGGATTAGAAAATAGAATAGTTTATACGATAATTGATGTAATAGAGAAAAGATGTAGGACAAAGCAAGCACTTATTAAGGATAAAAGATTCCCTAATCTATGTTTATTACCTACAGCTCAAACCAAGGATAAAAATGATATAAAACCTAATCAAATGCTTAGTTTAGTTAATGAATTAAAAGAAGAGTTTGATTTTGTAATTATAGATTGTCCAGCAGGTATAGAGCAAGGATTTGAAAATGCTATAGTTGGTGCTGACAAAGCAGTAGTAGTAGTTAATCCAGAAATTACTTCTGTAAGAGATGCAGATAGAGTTATAGGAAAACTAGATTCAAAAGGTTTAGAAGATCACGTAGTTATAGTAAATAGACTAAATTATGAGATGACTCAAAATGGAGACATGCTTGATATCTCTGATATTATAGAAACTTTATCAATAAAGCTTTTAGGAGTAGTTCCAGATGATAAATCTATAACTGTTTCTACAAATAAAGGAGAACCTATAGTATTAGATGAAAAAGCAATGTCTGGACAAGCGTTTAGAAATATTGCAAGAAGACTTCTTGGAGAAGAAGTACCTTTAATGGATTTAAACACTGATAGCGGCGGATTTTTTGGTTCTTTAAAGAAATTATTTAAACGTAAATAGGGGGCGGAGTAGAAATGGAATTACTGAACAAGTTTTTTAATAATAAACCTACACCGAAAGACGTGGCAAAAGATAGATTGAGATTAATACTTATACATGACAGAGGGGAAATAGACCCTGAACTTATGGAAAGAATTAAGGCAGATATACTAGAAGTGATTTCAAAATATGTAGATATAGATTCTTCTAATATGGAGTTTGCTGTAACAAAAACAGAAGTTGAGGAAGGTATCTCTCCTGCTTTAGTTGCAAATATTCCAATAAAAAATGTTAAGGTAAGATAAATGAAAAGTTATACATGTTTATGTACAACTCAGAGTGTCGACAAAATCGACACTTTTTTCTTTACAAAAAGATAACTTTTTCTTAAAACTTAATGAATTAATAGTAAGCTTTATGGTGAAAAATTATAATATGAGTTATAATAGGATAGAAATGATAAAATGGAGGCGTGCTAATGCTTGGAAAATTAAAATTGGATTTAAAAATCCTAAAGGAATTGGATTTCACACTTTTGCTTGCATCAATTATGACAGTTCTTTTTGGCTGCCTCAATATATATTTAGCAACAAAAGGTTCACCGGAAACTTTAAATTCCTTTAAAAAACAATTGTTATTTTTAGGACTTTCTATAGTAGTAATTTATTTTATGTTACTTATAGATTATATAATGCTCAAAAATTATGCTTTAATTTTTTACATATTATCAACATTGCTTTTAGCAGTTACTCCTTTTTTAGGAAAGACTATAAATGGAGCTACTGGTTGGATAAGAATAGGTGGATTTTCTATGCAGCCTTCAGAACTAGCCAAGATAGCTATTATAATATTAGTGGCCAAAAAGCTTGAAGATATGGATGGAAAGATTAATGATGTTAAGAACTTCTTTATACTAGCAGCTTATATAATTGTTCCAGTATTATTCATAGTGAAGCAGCCAGATATGGGAATGACTATGGTATGTTTCTTTATTGTTTTAGGAATGTTTTTTATAGCTGGTTTAGATATGAGAATAATAGGCGGAGGATTATTATCACTAGTAGTTGCGATTGTAATAGTATGGAATTCAGGACTTATTCATACATATCAAAAAGCTAGACTTACTAGCTTCTTGAATCCAGAAGCAGATGAACTTAACACAGGACTTCAGCTTACTCAATCTATGATAGGAATAGGTTCGGGCGGTTTATTTGGTACTGGTGCAGATTTAAACATTAATGCTACTACTGGATATGTTGCTCAAAATGTTCCGGAAAAACAAACAGATTTTATATTTGCTGTAGTTGGAGAACATTGGGGAACTTTAGGAGCTATATTTCTTTTAACTTTATATGGGATAATAATTTACAGAATGCTTGTAATATCTAGGACAAGTAAGGATTTATTGGGAAAAATGATATGTGTAGGTTTTGCATCTTATTTCTTATTTGCTGTACTACAAAATATAGGTATGACAATAGGACTTATGCCAATAACAGGAATTACTTTGCCGCTTGTAAGTTCTGGAGGTAGCTCATTGTTAACTACCATGATGTCTATAGGACTTGTTTTAAATATAGGAATGAGAAAGAAGAAAATAAACTTTTAAAAATAAAGGGGAATGGGAAATATGAATATAGCTTTAATTGCTCATGATAATAAGAAAATAGATATTATAAACTTTGCTAAGAAACATCAGCATGTATTAGCTAATGGTCATAATTTATATGCAACAGGAACAACAGGACTTAAAATAATGGAGGCTACTGGCTTAGTTATAGAAAGGTTTTTATCTGGACCACTTGGAGGGGATCAGCAAATAGGTGGGAAGATAGCTCAAGGGGAAATGGATTTGGTTATTTTTCTAAGAGATCCACTAACTTCTCAGCCACATGAACCAGATGTAACGGCTTTAATTAGAATATGTGATGTTCATGAGGTGCCAATAGCTACTAATATAGGTACCGCAGAAATATTAATAAAATATATTAAATAGTGTAATAAAGAATCAGCTTTCAGCTGGTTCTTTATTTTTGTTCTAGGAATTTAAAAAACTAAATATATATTTAGAGTAGACTTTAATAGAAAGGAGAGTATTGGAGGTTTTATGAATGGGAAGTTATAACTCTGAATATGAGAGCTATTATGCAAAAATAATGGGCAAAAAAAGAGGTCCAGATAGCTACAGGAGAGATTATTCTGTAGGAAATGTAACTGGAACTCAAAGTAAAAATGTTGGAGATATCATAATTAAAAGGGTAATCCAAGAACTGGCGGGCACCTTCATTTTATTCATGTTAATATTTATGTTTAAAATGATTAAAACGCCTGAAACTATAACGGCATATGCTATGGCTAAAGATATAGTTAATAAAGGATATAGTGTAGAGGACACTATAAATTACGCTAAGACTATGGATTTATCCAGCATCAAAAGCAGTGCTGAGGTATATGTAGATGATATAAAAGAAAAATTAGGTGCTGGAGATAGTATAAAAAAGAGAAGTAAAGAAAATTTTATTAAACCATTATTAGGAGAATATAAGGTCTACGATGAAAAGCAAAAGATATACTCAGTTAGTGTTTCGGAAGCAACTGATGTTAATTCAGTATATGATGGTAAGGTTAAAAAGGTTGGAGAGGATGAGACCTTAGGAAAGTATATGATAATAGATAATGGAAGTGGCATAGAGACAGTATATGGAGGTTTATCGGAATTAGTTTTAAAAGAAGATCAAGATGTAGCCAAGGGAGAAATGATTGGCAAGGTAAGTTCTTCGTTTTTATTTCAATTAAAGTATATGGGAGAAGGACGAAATATTGAAGATTACATGAACATGGATTAGTAATTTATTTAGGGGGAAGAATGAGCAGAAAGGGTTTAATGTTTATATCCGAAGTACTTATTCTTTTTTGTATTAGCCTGCAATATGAACTTTTAGTAGCTTTTTTATGTATTTTTTTTCATGAATTATCTCATGGTTTAGTTGCTCTGATTTTTGGTATGGACATTAAGTATTTACTTATACATCCATTAGGTTTTTTTATAGAGATAGAAAAATTAGAGGAATTTTCAGATGAAAAACAACTAGGGGTTTATTTTGCAGGTCCTATATTTAACTTGATTCTATCGCTTATATTTTTGATATTATTTAATAAGCAGGGAGTAAATATGTATAAAGACTTATTTACGATTAATATAACTTTGTGCTTATTGAATCTTTTACCGGTGTTCCCTTTAGATGGCGGTAGAATTTTTAATATTATTTTATCAAGGAAACTAACATATAGAGCTGCAACTAAACTGATAGTTTATAGCAGTTTTGTTATAGGAACTGGATTTGGAATACTTTTTCTTTATAGTCTGCTCCTATTACATAAAGTCAATTTAACATTTTTAATGATTAGCTTTCTTGTGATTTACTCGGCATATAAGGAAAATGGAAGGATAATGTATATTTTAATGGGAGATGTGATTAAAAAGAAAAGTAAGTTTAATAAGCAAAAGTATATAGAAAATAGAAGTATATCTGTTTGTTATAAACTAGGACTAATTAACCTGCTTAGAATGATAGATAAAAATAAGTTTCATAGTTTTTATGTTTTGGACGAGAGTATGAAGCTCCTTGAAATATTATATGAAGATGAACTTATGGAGGCTTTGAAGCTTTATGGAAATATAACATTAGAGGAATATTTAGAAATAAAGGAACATACTTAGGTAGTGCAAAAATATAAATTGTGGTAGAATAACAAAGTAATGAAGAATAGTATATTGGGGATGTGGATTTAATGAGTACACATTCCCAATTTTTAGATGAACTCAGGAGGTAAATTGATGAATAGAATTACTGATGATATTTTATTTAGAGTTGAAAAACCAGCTAGATATATAGGTGGTGAGCTAAATCAAGTAGTTAAAGATAAAAATGAAGTTGACATAAGATTTGCATTTTGTTTTCCAGATGTTTATGAAGTAGGGATGTCCCATTTAGGTTCAAGAATTCTCTACCATACAATTAATGAAAGAAAAGATACATATTGTGAAAGAGCATTTGCACCATGGCCAGACATGGAAGGGCTTATGAGAGAAAATGACATACCTTTATATACATTAGAAACTAAAGATCCTCTTAAGGATTTTGATATAGTTGGTTTTACACTTCAATATGAAATGAGTTATACAAATATATTAAATATGCTAAACCTTGGAGGTATAACAATAAGAGCTTCTGAAAGAGGAGAGGATGAACCTATCGTTATGGCAGGGGGTTCCTGTGGGTATAATCCAGAGCCTTTATGGGATATAGTAGATTTCATTGAACTTGGCGAGGGCGAAGAGATGATGAATGATGTTATTGAAGTTTACAAAAAGTATAAAGGTAAAGGAAAGAAGAAAGAATTCTTAAGAGAAATATCTAAAATAAGAGGTATATATGTACCATCTTTATATGAGGTTAGCTATAAGGAAGATGGTACTATTAAAGAATTTAAACCTAAATATGATGATGTTCCAAAGAAGATTCAAAAGAGAATAGTTCCTGACTTTGATAAAGTTGAATTTCCTACTAATATAATAGTTCCTTACACTGAAATAGTTCATGATAGGATAGTCTTAGAATTATTTAGAGGATGCACTAATGGTTGTAGATTCTGTCAAGCAGGTATGATTTATAGACCTATTAGAGAAAAGAGTAGAGAGACTCTTTTAAAGCAGGCCAGAGAAATGCTTAAGGCAACAGGATATAGAGAGATATCCCTATCTTCTTTAAGTACATGTGATTATTCAGATATTCAAGCATTAGTGGAAGATTTAATGAGTGAGCATTTAGATAACAATGTGAGTTTAGCATTACCATCAATAAGAGTAGATGCTTTTTCTGTGGATTTAATTAAAGAAATTCAAAAAGTAAGAAAGACAGGTTTAACCTTTGCTCCTGAAGCCGGTTCTCAAAGAATGAGAGATGTTATAAATAAAGGTCTTACTGAAGATAGAATATTAGAAGCTTCAAGATCTGCTTTTGAGGCTGGTTGGAGTACTATAAAACTTTACTTTATGATAGGATTACCTTATGAAGAAATTGAAGATGTTAAAGGTATAGGAGACTTAGCGGAAAAAATATCTGCCCAGTATTTCATGGTACCAAGACATATAAGAAATAAGGGTCTTAGGGTTACAGTAAGTACATCAATATTTGTACCTAAACCATTTACTCCTTTCCAATGGGCTCCTATGGATAAAATGGAGAATGTTAGTGGAAAGATTAGTGCAGTAAGAGATTCTATAAAAGCTAAAAGCATAGTTTATAACTATCATCATCAAAAAACTTCTTACATGGAAGGTGTTTTTGCTAGAGGTGATAGAAGAATGTGTGATGTTCTTATAAAGGCTTATGAAAAGGGTGCTAAGTTTGATGGATGGTCAGAGTATTTCAATTTTGATACATGGATGGAAGCATTCGAAGAATGTGGAGTTGATGGAGACTTCTATGTATATAGAGAAAGAGGTTATGATGAAATTCTTCCTTGGGACTTCATAGACATTGGTGTAGATAGAGAGTATATTGAAAAAGAAAATGAAAGAGCTAAAACAGCAAGTTTAACTCAAAACTGTAGACTTGGATGTACTGGTTGTGGAATAAATGTAAACTTTAAGGAAGGGAGGTGTTTTGCAGGTGCGATATCTAATTAAGTTCACAAAAGAAGGAAATATAAAGTTCATATCTCATTTAGATTTAATGAGATCTATTCAAAGAGTAATTTTAAGAAGTGAATTAGATGTTGAATACTCTAAGGGCTTCCATCCTCATATGGCTTTATCTATAGCTCAGCCTTTATCTGTTGGAATAAGTTCTGTTGGGGAATATATGGACTTGGTTTTAAAAAATCCTATGGACGAAAAAGAAATTATAGAAAGATTAAATCAAAATACTTTAGTTGGAGTAAGATTTTTAGAAGCTAAAGGAATTGAAGTTATACCAAATACTAAAAAGGTTCCACAATCTATGGCTATGGTTGATCAAGCAGTTTACACTATAAAGATCAAGTACACTGATATAAAATTAGCAGAGGAAGAGTTTAAAGAACTTTTAGGAAAAGATGAATGGATTATAACTAAAAAGAATAAAAAAGGTGAAGAAAAAAGCGTTAATATAAGACCTTTTATAAAAGATATAAAATATTGGGTTAAAGATGATTATTTAGTATTAAATACAAGGATAAGTTGTGGTAGTAGAGAACATCTTAATACAGAGGCATTTGTTAACTATATAAAAGAACATACTCCAAATGTTAATAATGAAGCTTTTGTAGATATTAACAGAGAAGAGATGTACGCTGAAATTGATGGTAAGTTGCTACCTTTATATAAAGTGAAACTTGATTCAGGTGGCGTTTAATCCTAGCTGAATCGTAGTTGAACTAATCTAGGATCGTGTCACTGTTAGCTCCACTTAAATAGTGTGGGGCTATTACAGTGACTAGATATCAGATAAAATAGTATAGAAGGTGTAAAAAAATGAGGGCAATATTTATAGAAAGAAGCGAAGACATATTAAGAATAGCTATTAAAGAAAACAGTGAGTTAACGGAGTGTTTTGTAGAAGAAGAAACCAAAGAACCATTACCAGGAGAAATTTACAAAGGAATAGTTAAGAGTATAGTCCCAGCTATTAAATGTGCCTTTGTAGATATAGGTTATGAGAAAAATGCTTTTATGAGCTTAAGTAAAGAAGTGAGACTTAAGCAAGGGGATGAAATAGTAGTTGAAGTAATAAAGGAAGCTATTGGAGATAAAGGGCCAAAGGTTATTATGGATTTTTCATTGCCTGGGAAATATTCAGTTATAAACTCTAAAGGAAAAGGGATAAATATTTCTAAAAGAATAGAAGATGAAAATAGAAAAGCTGAATTGCTTAAGAATATAAAATCCTTTGAAGATGCAGCAATAACAATAAGAACAAGTGGAGCTTATTGTGAAATAGAGAGTATAATAAATGAATTAGATGAACTATACCAAGAGTATAAAACAATAAAACAAAAAGCTAAGTACCATAAAAATCCTCAAAAACTATATGGTGATAATCCATTATTACATAAGATATTAAGAGATAAGATGGATAAAAAAACTAAGAAGATATATGTAAATAAAGAGGAAGATTATAAAGTTGTTTTGAAGTATCTAGAGGAAAAACAAGATATTCAGGTTGAACTATATGATCAAAAAAGAACTCTATTTGATTTCTATGGAATAGAGAGGGAAATACTTTCTTTAAGGCATAATAAAGTGAGTCTTAACTGTGGTGGATATATAGTTATAGATAAGACAGAAGCTATGCATGTTATAGATGTAAACTCTGGAAAAAACACTAAGGGCAAAAATCGTGAAAAAACTGGAGAAGAAACCAACAAGGAAGCAGCAAAAGAAATTGCAAGACAGATAAGAGTAAGAAACTTAGCGGGTATAATCCTTATAGACTTTATAGATATAACAAGCGAAGAGTCTAAAAAAGAAATTTTAGATATTTTAAGAAGTGAACTTGAGAGTGATAAAAATAGAACTCAGGTATTTCCCTTTACGGAACTTAATTTAGTTCAAATTTCTAGAAAAAGAAGTGGTAGAAGTATATTCGACATGATTGAAGAGAAATGTCTAACTTGCAATGGTATGGGAGAAAGACTAGCACTTTCTTATGTAAGTATATTAATAAGAAATGATATAATAAAGTTTAATGGAGAAAACTCTATTAGTGATTTTTATATACAAATAAACTCTCAATATGAATCTTTAATAAAAGAAGACTTATTTAAGTTTTTAACTAAAATTGAAGCATTAGATTGCAACATCTACATAAACTATGTAGATGAAGTTGAATACTTCAAAGTTGAGCCTCTTTTATTTAAAAATCAGATAGAGAATGTAGAAAAATATTTAATTACCTTATAATATATATGTTTTAATAAAG